>CAZAMZ010000123.1:0-5400 GCA_964486375.1 uncultured Synergistaceae bacterium
TCTGGCTTCGTGAAGGCGATCAATGAGTTTACCGAGGGTGAACTGTACCTCCGGCACGATGACCGCCTCCGCTCCTCCGGCAACCGCCACGTCAAGGGCAAGGAATCCGGACCGGCGGCCCATGACCTCCACGATGAAGAGGCGGTCATGGCTAGATGCGGTGTCGCGCAGCCGCATGACAGCGTCCAGGGCCGTCTCTACGGCAGTGCGGAACCCTATGGTAAGGTCAGTGCCGGCAATGTCGTTGTCTATTGTCCCGGGAATGCCCGCAACTGCAATGTCTCTTTTACTAAGTTCATCAGCGCCGCGGAAGGAGCCGTCGCCTCCGATCACGACCAATCCTTCCACCCCTGCTTCCAACAGGTTGCCTGCAGCCCTGTCCTGCCATTCAGACTCCATGAAACGGCTCGACCTTGCCGTTTGCAGTATTGTTCCGCCCCTGTGAATGATACCGCCAACATCACGGGCGCCCAGGGGACGGAAGTCACCCTCCAGAAGACCCTCGAAACCCCTCATGATGCCTACTACCTCTAATCCTCTGGCAATGGCGGTCCTGGCCGCAGCCCTGGTCGCGGCGTTCATACCGGGAGAATCACCCCCGCTTGTAAGAATGGCAATCTTTTTCAAATCAGCCATGATCCAGCCTCCTTCCACATCACAACATACGATAAACTCAAACAGAGCCAAAAGCCAATGTGCAGATACAAAAAAAGGGGAGCGATCAACGCTCCCCGCACCTGTTTTCTGTTTTGGGAATACTATTGCTGCTGCAGTTCCTTCATTCTTGCCTCAACGGTAGATATCTCGGAGTTCAGTTCACCAAGCCGCTGCTCGCACTCCTCTTTCTCCCTGTTCAGGTTGGCAAGGCGCTTGATAAGGCGATCCATCTCAAGCCTGCTCCCGGCCTGTCCGCCGTACAGGCGTGAGGGGTCGTCGTTGCCCACATCCCATATAAAGTCCACATTCACGGGTTTGACGGCCATGCTGATACCACCGCTAACCACCACCTTGACACTGCCCACGCCCTCAAGGAGATCCTTGCCGGTCTTTTCGTCGAAACGGGGGAAGTAGACCATGCCATCTATCTTTTCGGTGACCCCGAAGTTGAATCGAGGGTCGAAATCCACAGGGTCGTAGCGCTTTTTCCCGATCCATATCCATACCTGCTGACCGAATGGAGCCAGGTGAAGTGTGGGGCCCATCACCTCGAACTGGAATTTAACCGGAATGGTATCGTCGAGTCTGAGAGTCTTGAGCAGCTGGTACTTGTGCATCTCGAGTTCGTCTGCTGTCCAGAGATTCTTTTCAGCCTCGCTCTGCACCAGGGCTTCTATGTACTCCGAAGAGTAATAGGTAACTGTGATAGCGATGGTTTCGCCGGCATCGGAAAATTTTTGTGTTTTCTGCCACCGGTTCAAGACTTCATCGTAAGGCGCGGCCCATGCCGCTGCTGAAAAAACAAAAATTGCGACCCCGGCCAGGCCGGATATCAAGGTTTTGCGCATCCCCAGATCACTCCAGTCAAAAAAAATGGGACGGGAGCAAAGCTCCCGTCCCAAGTATAGCACGATGGTCTAGAAGAATACTACAGTGCGGAGGAAGACAGTGTCGTCGTCCAGATCGCCGCCGAGCGTGTCGTAACCGAGCTCGAATGCCAGGTTCGGCGTGTACCAGTAGGTCACAGCTGCCGTCCAGTTGTCATACGCAATAAAATCGGAGTCTACATCCAGGTAGCGGACGTAGGTTCCCCACTTGTCGTTCCACTTCTGCATGGCAAGGACGTTGATGATCGTAGTATCATCAACTACCTGAGCAAAGTCGTTGACGAAGGAATCAGACCTCTTCCAGCCGTAAGGAGAATTGCCGTTGGGGAACACGAAACCTCCGTCAATCTGCGCATACTCGATCCATAGGCTCGTGAAGCCGAGCGTATCCTGATCGACAGTGAGGATCGCCTTCCATGCGTTGGGAGAATCCTCTCCGGGGCCGCCGTCGAGCCAGTTGGTCGCTGCCCATGTATTATCGTTTTCCTGCATGAAGTACTGCGCCTTGAGAGCGATTCCAGGAGTGAAGTTGACGATAATGTCAGCCCATAGGGTTTCGGTATCGGCCGCCAGCGTAAACAGGCTGGACACATTCGTGTTATAAAGGGTGTAGTCGCCAATGTTATAGGGTCTGAAGTACTCATTCTCCCACATGACCACCTGGGTATCGTCTTCGTAGTCGTACTTGATGTAGTTGACGGCCATGCTGAACATCTCGTTGAAGTTGAAGTTGAGCCTTGCGCCGTAGATGTAGCGGTCGCTGTCAAGGTAGCCGCCTACGAAGTGCTCATCCATATAGTATCCGATGGTATCCCCGCCGCTATCATAAACAGGATCAGTATCCTGCCAGAACGGACCGAAGGCTTCCATTGCGCCGCCCTTATTCTCCTCATGCGCGACGTAGAGGCTGAAATCACCCATGGCGAACGCCTTGTTAAAGAGCACAGCGGTGTCGGCACGGTAGTCGGTGATGTAGGCGTCGTTCATGTTGAAGTACCACCAGTCACCGGCGTAGAAGTCGCCTTCCCAGTCATTCCAGAAACGGCCCACCGTTGCCGTGGTGTCCCAAGGTAACTTGATGGTCAGGTATGCGAGTTCGATCTTCAGGTCGTCTCCGCCGCCGCCCTGCAGACGCACGTTCAGGGTGACCTTGTCATCGACATACTTCTTGATGTTCCAGCGGAAACGGTTGACCGACCACTGGTCATCATCGTCGTTGAAGTCCATATAGACGCGGAAATAGCCGCCGAACTGCCAGCCGCCAATGCGATCCTCGAGGAGCGCGACTCTGCTGTCGAGCTCGTCGACCTTCACGCCGAGGGCATCAAGTTCGTCCTTGAACTCGACAACGAGCTTCTTGAGGAGTTCCAGGTCCTGCTTGGAGGCCTTGTTCATGTCGACATAGGCAAGGGCGCGGGCCACGACGGAGGCCATCTCGTACCTGGTGGCCTTCCACTCGCCCTTGAAGGCGCCATCCGGATAACCGGAGACTACGCCTCTGGAGGCAAGCTGGGAAACTGCGTCGTATGCCCAGTGGTTCATGGGAACATCCATGAACGGGTTGGCCGCAAATGCCGGAGCGGCAAAAGCGACGAGCGCGAGAACTGCTACGAGTGCTGCAAATTTCTTCATTCTCTTTAACCCCCTTGGGTTATATATTTTCCGGCCCGCCGGGGGATCACACAAAAGATCGGCTGAAGTATCCACGTTTCCTTCCGCCCCTGTGTTCTCCTGTCCGGAAAGGGTCCGGCTTCTAGTATCCGCTCTCCCGTTTTGGCTTAGGGGGTTGCACCTCCTTTCTTCGCCTTCAGGGGTCGCCGCGGAATTTGAAGCGTATCCAAGGTTACGTTTTCAAGGTACCTTTTACATACCCGATGAAATGTTACCCGTAAAATTGCCTACTGGGAATAGGACCTTAGACCCATTTGGAGGAATACTGGTCAGAATTATCAGTGCAATCCAGTATCTCCATGCAGGCATTGAAAACTTCATCGACACCTATAGATCTCATAGGGGAATCGCCCCCTTTCATGTCGGCTGACAGGCACCTGTGCCTGTTGCCCCAGGGGCCGAAACGCGAAAGGTGCTGAGGCAAGTATAGTCCGACGGCAGGCGTACCCACAGCGCTGGCAACATGCAGGGGACCCGTATCGTTGGAAACGAAAAGGATGGACCTCTCAACAAGCGCGCCAAGCCTCGTGATGTGATGTTTTCCTGAAAAATCCTCGCACCTTTCAAGTCCAATTGATCCGCATATCCTGGCTGCCGTTTCCTGTTCGGTCTCGGAGTAGCCGGTCACACCAAGGTTAACACCGAGGGCATCAAACAACCTTGAGCCCAGTTCGACGAAGTTCTCCCGGGGCCATATCTTCTTTTTCCCCCCGGCTCCCGGATTGAGCAGTATCCAGGGACGATCCCTTCCTTTCGAGGCCATAATCCTGGCAGCCTCTTCACGTGATTCCCATGGAATGAAGAAACGCAGCCTCCGCGAATAGACAGGCACCCCCAGCGTAGTCATGCACCAGATGTTCCTTTCCGCTTCGTGCATCCCTTTAGGGATCAAAAGTTCCCTTAATCCCCAAAGAGGGCGGTAACGAGCCCGGGAAAACAGCGGCATGGCTGATGAGCGCAAGTCTATCAGGAGATCGTGGGGAATAGACCGGATCATCTTTACGGATTCCAGCCGCCCCCTGGGTCCTTTTTCAGGCTTGTATTCCATGACGCAGTCCCAAAGGGGGTCGTGTTCAAGCACGGGAAGCGCCACAGCGCCTGCAAGAACGGTGAAGTGGGCCCTTGGGAGGAAACGCCTCAGGTTCCAGAGCGACGCGGTCGAAAGAATAGTGTCCCCCACGCATGAAAGGCCAATAACAAGAACGCGTTCGATCTTTTCCGGTTCTATCCTCAGTTTATTGTCCTGCCTTTCTTTCCGATCCTTCGACAGGATCCCGGTTCAACACAGAGATGATCCCTGAAGTCGAAAACCCCTCCAGGAGCGGGACAATAACCACCTTACCGGCAAACTCTCCCCCCGCCACTTCGCCGGCAAGGTAGTCTCCTCCCTTGGTTATGATGTCGGGCCTGAAAAGCCCGTACAGATCCCTGGGGGTATCCTCCTCGAAAACACATATTGCGTCCACAGATGAAAGTCCTGCCAGTACCGCTGCCCGGGCCTGCTGGCCGTTGACCGGCCTTCCCGGGCCCTTCAGATACCTTACGGAATCATCAGAATTGATAGCGACTATAAGCCGGTCTCCCTGTTCCGCCGATTTTTCAAGATAGGCAACATGTCCCGGGTGAAGGATGTCGAAACAGCCGTTAGTCGCTACAACCCGCAGGCCATCATGTTTCCAGCTTTCCACAAGCCTGGCGGCTTCGTCTCGCGAAAGGATCTTCCCCATGGCTGGACAGTGACTGTTGCCAGCAATGGCCTCAACCAGTTCCGAGGCACGGACAGGCTGAGTACCGGCCTTGCCTACCACTACTCCTGCAGCGGTGTTCGCAAGCCTGACCGATCTCTCGACAGAAAGACCAGCTCCGATGAACACAGATAACGCAGCAACTACTGTATCGCCTGCTCCTGATACATCAAAGACCTCACGCGCCTCCGACCGGACATGAAGGACCACATCTTCTGAAATGAGGGTCATTCCCGCTTCGGAACGGGTTACAAGAAGATTAGGGATATGATACATCTCCCTAACCCTTTTCCCAACGGCCGTTACCTCCTCGTCATTGTTCCCGATCCGCGGACTGCCGGCAGCCTCCGCCAGTTCCTTAAGATTGGGAGTAACCCATGACGCTCCCCTGTACTTTTTCCAGTCAGGCCCCTTGGGATCGACTATCAATGTGATCCCTC
>CAZAMZ010000124.1:0-5376 GCA_964486375.1 uncultured Synergistaceae bacterium
TGCTCTTCTTCAGCCTGTTTGCCGAAGCGGGTGCCCGCGTATTTCTTCTGGAATTTCTCCACCCTTCCCGCCTCGGAAACCCTTGTGCCCCGTTTGCCCGTATAAACCGGGTGACAGGAAGAACACACGGCGACCTTTATCTCCTCGACGGTGGAACCCGTCTCGAAGGTATTGCCGCAAGCGCAGGAAACGCTGCATTTGCCGTACTTGGGATGGATATCCTTTTTCATAGATCTACACCTCCATGGAAACTCTTTCGTTTAACACCACAAGGGAGAAATGTAGCACACGGGAGTATAAATGACAAGGACGCGAAAAGGCCGTTTCTCCCGTTCTCAGATATGCATTACCCCAAGGCCGCAACGCTCATGATGGGCAACGGCATGGTAGGCCGTGTCCCCTACCACGGCTACGGCTATCCAGTGCCGGTTCCTGACAATCCCTATCTTGACCCCGATGCTGGCCTCGAGCATTCCCACCGATATGAAACCGTTCATGGCTTCGAAGGCGGCATGCATAAGGGCATGCATTTCGTTGGAGTTCTTCCGTACGATCTCACCGTTAAGGGCCGCCCCCACCACGGCTCTAGTTATCTTCTGCGGAAGATCTCCTGCGAGCCCGCCAACCTCGGTGGCTACAGCTTTCCATCCGAAACCGGCTATCTGCTCCTTGAGAATTCTTTCCTCCTCCGGGGCTGTTGTCGATGCAAGGACCAGGGCAGAACGGCCTATCTGGCTTTCATCGGTGAGGGTAATAACAACCGAAAGTTCCATTATCTTCTTTCCTGAACCGGTATCCGGAGTCTGCACATTTTCTTCATGGCTGCCCGGAGGGTACGGATCCTCCGGGCGAGAGCGATCAATGCCGGATTCCCTCTTTTTTTCCGTTCCGATAAGTTCCCTTAAATTCATTATGATGCTTCCTCCTCAAGGTCTAAACGACAGGCATCCATTACCACCTTGCCCGGTAAAGTATATACTATCCGGGTTGACGAGGCATCTCCCGCAAGGGAAAACTTGAACCATTTGCGCTTTATGGGTAAAATTGATTTTGTATTGTAAGGTCCCGCAATAAACCCCGGGAAGTCCTTCAGGGAGGTGGTGGCAAGCTCCAGCCTTGCAGGACCGTAATATGTGTTCAGATCCCTATATCCTATAGAACAAAAGAAGAGGAGGCGGTAGTTTCATGAAAAAGATCTTTGCTCTTGCTTTGGTTCTGGTAATGGCCCTGGCGGCAGGTGCTTCGGCACAGACCTTCCTTTCCCTTGCAACAGGTGGAACCGGAGGAACTTACTACCCGATCGGCGGTGGAATGGCAGACGTTGTCAGCAAGGCACTCCCCGATGTCCAGATGACGGCAGAGACGGGAAATGCTTCCCAGGCTAACCTGAACCTGATCGGAACCCACCAGATCGAAATGGCCCTTGTACAGAACGACGTGGCTGCCTTCGCATACGAAGGAAAGTACATGTTCCAGGCTCCCTACAAGAATGTACGCGCCATAGCCTCGCTCTATCCTGAGACGGTCCAGGCCATTGCCATGAAGAGGTCCGGGGTCAACTCCATGCGCGACCTTCCCGGCAAGAGGGTATCCGTGGGAGCTCCGGGCTCGGGCGTCCAGGTGGACGTATCGCTCATTTTCAGAACCCTGGGCTTCAAGTATTCTGATGTTAACGCGGACTTCCTGGACTTCAACCTCACCACCGAGAGGATGAAGGACGGGCAGCTGGACGTCGGATTCGTGGTAGCTGGATTCCCGACCGCTTCGATCATGGACCTTGCCACGATGCACGACATTACCCTTATCGAGTTTGACGACGAACTCGTGGAAGAACTCCACGCCCAGTACCCCTTCTTCGTAAGGGACGTAGTTCCCGCAGGCACCTACAGGGGTATTGACAAGGACGTCCAGACCGTTGCAGTTCAGGCCATGTGGGTCTGCGACGGTGATCTCCCCGATGAACTGGTCTACAGGATCACCAAGGCTTTCTGGGAGAACATCGCCGATGTCCAGAAGGTGCATGCCAAGGCTCAGCTTATCACCCTTGACACAGCCCTTAACGGTATTTCCGTGCCTGTACATCCCGGCGCAGCAAAGTACTATGCCGAAGTCGGCATGAAGGTCCCGACCTTCTAGGAACAGTCTTTCAGGTTTTCCGGAAACAAGTTTCAGAGACAATAACATAAAGGGCGGCACCCTCGGGTGCCGCCCTTTTTCTTCAACGATTATTTTAAGTTGGGTTAGATCTTCTGTACGTTCGCGGCCTGGGGGCCCTTGGTTCCTTCGGTGATCTCGAAGGAAACGGCCTGTCCCTCTGCCAGGGATTTGAAACCGTCGCCCTGGATGGCGCTGAAATGCACGAAAACATCCTTGCCGTCGTCGGTGGTGATGAAACCGTACCCCTTAGCGTCGTTGAACCATTTTACTGTGCCCTGTGTTGTCAAAATCCTGCCTCCCATTTCTTCTGTTGCCAGAAAGTGTTTTGTGGTGACTATCGTCACCGATAGCGAACGATAAGGTATCTGAAAGGATTTGTCAAGCCAATCAAGATAGGCGATGGAGATAGGCGGATAGGCGAAAGAGCGTTATTAGTGACCCGAAAGTTCAAATGCAGATTCCTCATCCGCCGGCTGGCTGGTCTAACGGCCCTCGTCTCACGCTCTTGCTTTTGCTCCTCCTGCCTCCTGCCCCCTCCAACCTGCCGCCTCGCTTTTCGATTTCCGAGTCACGAGTCACGAGTTACGAGTCACGCTCTTGCCTTTCCTGCAGCCTGCCGCCTTGCTTTTGGGCCTTCCGTTCACCGTTGTCTGTTTATCGTTTACGCCTTTGAACCTGCGCGTCACGAGTCACCAGTTACGAGTCACGGTTTGTTAAAAGCTCCCTCATCTCGAGCAGGGCGGACTCCAGCAGGTCGACGAATCTTTCCATGTCTTCCTTCAAGACCGTTCTGGAGGTGACATTGAAGTGGATACTTTCCGGAAATGTAAGGTATCTCACCCCAAAACCATCGTCTTCGACCGTCCCGAACCCTGCCAGGAAAAGCCCGTCGGTTCCGGAAGTGCTGGTGGAGAGCAGGTTCCTTTTCAGCGTCAGCCAACCCGGATCCCTGAAAAAAACTGGAAGTTCCTCTATCCCCAGATCCTTGCCCATGTCCAGGAAAACGTTGTAAAGTCCGAAAAGATGCCTGTCGACACCAAGGCCCTCCCTGGCTTCCCGGGTTCTGAGGACCTGTCTTTCTATCGCTTCCCTGGCAGCCAGTGATCGCAGTTGAAGATTCGCGGAAGGATCCCTCATAAGTCTGGTGAACTTGACCGATTCCCATGACACCGACCTGACCGCCTCGGTCCTTCCATGGAGGAATTGCCTGGTCATGACTGCTTCGTAAGTGTTCACCGGGTATCCCCTGAGGTCGAAGTGCGCAAGCTGCAAGGCCATCTGGATAAAAGCATCGGGAGCGACGGAAAGGTTTTTTATGCCTTCTTTCCCGAAATGATCGAATATTAGCACCCTGGCTGCGGTGTCCTGGTACATTGCGGTGCATTCGTCACGGGCTTTTGTGATCATTTCGTCCAGTCCCGGATCAGTCCTGAATACCAGTTCCTTCCAGCTGCATTTTGCGGTTTTTTCGGATTTCTGTTCAATCCCAAGTTCTTTCACAAGAAAATCGGCCAGCCTGACCATCACTGAACCATCGGTCCCGGTATGCTCCATGTTTATCGCGGTAGTTCCGTCGGGGCAGACAATGAACTGCATCCCCTTGTCGAACCACCGGGTGATCCCATCCCCCAGGATCATGGTCCTGGATAACTGCTCCAGGTTTTCCGGCTGCCTTTCTTCAAGGCAGAGAAGGAAAAGTGATCTTTCAATAATATCCAGTGAATCCCGGTTCTCTTTTGATATGGCCCTGAGAATCGCTCTCCCTTCCGCCCAAAGATCCCTTTTTACTGCGGTCAGTGACCCTGCCGGTACACAATGATCTCCACGGAAGTTCCGGATCTCCTTAAGGGCGGAGCTGATGACCGAATCGGGAAGAGGCATCCCGTTATGGTCTGCAACATCCAGAGCAAAAAAACGGCCATTCCTTGCCACAACGATATGCCTTTCTTCGGGGGAAGCAGGATCTTCCCGGGAGACAGGGGTCCTGAGAGTATCCGAACCCTTGTAAGGGATCCTGCAGGATGAGAACAGTTTGAGGTACTGGATCATGCAAAGTGGTCGTTTGCCGTCAGAATCCGCTTTCAGCTTCTGGCTGTCGATCAGTCCCTTGAATCGAAGAGCTCCCCCGACAAGCCTGGCAGCCCTGTCGCACTGGGATTCTCCCTCATGAAGGGGGACAGGGGAAAGCATGTAGAAGATGTTGCTGTAGAGCGGAAGGGGGGATCTTCCCGAAAGGTACATCCTGTCCCAGAAAGGTTCAAGCCAGTTCGCTGTATCCTTCCTTGAGGCAAGTTCGACAAGGGCAGCCTGAAGTTTCCGGCCTTCGCCTTCAGGGGAATAAAAGGCCCTGGTCACCCCGGTCGTCCTGTCCAGGGTTTCCTGGTCCAGAAGCGGGCCGATCCATTCCAGGAACCTCCCGCAGGTTTCATCCAGGTCAGGTACGGGAAGCCTGGGCAGGATCTTCTGGTTCCCGAAGGTGGTTTCGTACATAATTTCCGTATCCTTCAAGTCAGCCACCTCCCCCCTCAAGAGATCGATCTGCCAGGTTTTACATATAACCCTGATATCTTTTCCTGCGTATGGCCGAATGAACGTGGTTGATCATGGTGATGAAGTCAAAAACAGGAAGATCTACTACTTCCTGCACTGCTGCCGCGTAGGGAGGCAGATCGCTGCACTCGAGAAGAACAGCCCCGAGGTCGGGGTTATCCTCTTTCATCCTTGCCGCTACACCGGTCACTTCCTTCTCTATCTGGTCGGAGTCCATGGTCCCCTTTTCCTCGAGGATCGAACTTCTGAACTCGTACTGGTCCTCCATCCCGTAAACTGCCAGGGGGATCTCTCGTGTTATACCTACAGAGTCGAAATGTTCCTGGGTGAGACAACTCTTGTTGGCAGTTATGATGCCTACTACCCGGCCAGGGGGCAGCATTCTGTAAATGAAGGGGACCTGGAGAAGGCTGGAAATAAAGACAGGAATATTCACCGATTGGGCCACTTGCCTCTGGAAGAGAGCCATAAAGCCGCAGGCCCCGGTTATAGCCCTTACCCCCTCGGCCTCCAGCTCCCTAGCGGCATCGATGAAGGGCTCCAGGAGGGATGGGTCCCGTTCGTTGAGAAGCCTGTCTATAGAGGCTCCCTGAACCTCCTTGTACCTTACAGGGAAATCATACGTGGTAGCATTGCCCACGTTGCCCGGTACGCGGTGCTAGCAGGCAT
>CAZAMZ010000125.1:0-5349 GCA_964486375.1 uncultured Synergistaceae bacterium
ACCTGGCTCCCAATGCCGAGCGAATGATCCCGAAATAACCTTCGCAGGCCTTTACCAGGTGTTCAACTTCAATGTATTCGTCATCAACATGCGCCAAGGTTTCAAGGGACCCCCCGAACCCGATAGTTGGTATCCCGGCCTTTCCGGCATAGTAGCTTCCGTTGGTGCAAAAATAGTAGTGAGAGACTACAGGATCCTGACCTACGGACCTCAACCCTTCAATGGAGGTTTTAACAAAAGGGTCATCTTCCGGGAATATCCAGCCCGGGGCAAATCTTTCGGCCGAGATGGTCTCACCGGTGTAACATTTTTCTTTCCCCAGGGCCAGAGAAACGGCAAACTTCATCTGGGGATCCTCCGAAATGAGAGGGGCAAGGAAATCCCTCACCTGGTCCAGCACATCCTCTGTTGTCTCACCTTCAAGCAGACGCCGGTCGAAAGTCGCCATGCACCTGTCGGGGACTACGCTGGCACCTGGATAGGGCGAGGATATGATATCGGTAACTTCCAGGATCCCTTCTCCGAGAACAGGGTGTTTTCTGGGCGTGAATCCCTTTTCTATCGCAAGGAGCGCTTTCATCATTTTCTTGATGGCATTGATCCCCACCGAGGGGTTGGAGGAGTGGGCGTTCTTGCCGAAGGTCTCGACTACAACCTCTGCTCTTCCCCTCTGTCCTCTCTTGAGGGTAAGGCCTGAAGGCTCCCCGATCACGACCAGGTCCGGATTATATTTTCCGGCTATCTCCTCAGAGGCGACACCCTCGAAACATTCCTCGTGGACAGAGCCGCCCACCAGTATCTCTCCGTCAAGCGTGCCTGCCAGGTCCTCCTTGACAAGGGAGGAGGCAACTATCATTGCGGCCAGGTTGCCCTTCATGTCGGTGGTCCCTCTCCCGTATATCTTCCCGTCGACCAGATCACCGCCAAAGGGATCGTAGGTCCACCTGGTCGGATCGCTGACCTCTACGTGATCCATATGTCCCTCCAGAAGGATCTTTTTCCCCCCCTCGCCAAGGACTATTTTCCCTACCACATTCCCGAACCGGTCAACTGAAACTTCGTCAAACCCGAGTCTTTCCATGGTGCTCTTTACAAGCCCTGCAATAGCCTCCTCCTTGCCCGAAAGGCTGGGAGTCCTCACCATAGCCCTGCAAAGGTCTATCAGGGTTTCCTCTCTCTTCTTAGAGAACATATACATGGGCCTCCTTGATCATTTTTTGGACCGGTTTTCTTCAGATACCCAACACGGCTCCAGCTATACCGTAATATCCAAGACAGCCTTTCAGGAGCTGGTCAACCTCAAGATACTCGTCGGTAATATGGGCAAGATCCTGGAACGAGGGCCCGAAAGCCACTGTCGGGATCTTTCTGACGCCGCCGTAATAACATCCGTTTGTACCGAACCCCGGTCTTTCGGCCACTATCGGGGGCAATCCGATCGAGTCTAGCCCCTCGAGACATCTTTTTACAAAGGGATGCTCCCTTTCAAGAAGCCATGCGGGAACGAAGTGTTCCCCTTTTATCTGAACTCCCGTGTAGCATCTCTCTTCAGAGGATGAGATCCTTACCGAAGCCTTCAGGCCGGGTATGGAACGGCCTGCTTCACCGATTATCTCCTCTATCTGGGAAAGAATGCCGTCCCTCGTTTCACCCAGTATCACCCGACGGTCGAATACAGCCTGGCATCTTGACGGGACTACACCCGTTGCCGTTTCAGGGAATGAGACCAGTCTTGTCAGTTCCAGGATGCCATCGCCCAGGAACGGGTCCGTAACAGGTCGGAAACTGTCGGAAAGGATCGAAACAAGAGAGACCATGTGGTTTGCAGCGTTTATTCCGTATTCGGGATTGGCGGAATGTGCGGGTTTGCCAAGAGTCTCGACTATTATCTCTGCCCTTCCACGCTGGCCCCTTTCTATTTTGAGGGCCGAAGCCTCGCCGGAGACAACCAGGTCGGGATGATGACTGCTGCAGACGAACCTGGAGGAAGCACCTTCGATCCTTTCCTGGTGGACTGTAGCAGCAACAGCAATTCTTCCCGCGCATCCTGGATGCCTGTCTTCCTTCAGGAAAGAGGCGGCACAGATCATGGCCGCAAGACTGCCTTTCTGGTCTGTGGCCCCTCTGCCGTAGATCCGGCCGCTCTGGAGTATCCCCCCAAAAGGGTAGAATTCCCACTCGAAGGGATCCGCAACATCTACATGATCCATCTGTGCCTCAAAAAGAAGGCAAGGCCCATCGCCGCCGAGATCGATCGTTCCGGTCACATTCCCACAGGAATCTATGTCCGCCCTGTCGTACCCCAGGGAGAGCATGACGTCCCTAACGAAAGCAGCCATATGTCTTTCGTTCCCTGAAGCGCTCGGGATCCTGACAAATTCCTGACAGATACGGATCAGTTCACTTTCCCTTGCGGCATTCAGCACAGGGCAGCACCAACCTGGCAATTGATATAAACTCTCACTTGCCATTTTATTATCCAAACAATTATTATCAATAAAGATTTTCTGAACTAACCGATAAGGTTTCACTTATGAAAGGAGTGGTTATATTGATCACACTTTTCCAGCTGAACACCTTCTGCTGCGTTGTCGAGGAAGGATCGTTCCGATCCGCCGCTGAAAGGCTTTTTGTCTCGCAACCCTCCGTCAGTCAGCACGTAGCAGGGCTAGAGAAACATTTCGGAGTCAGGTTGTTCAACAGGCAGAAAAGAAGGATCAGGCTGACACCAGAGGGACGTCTGCTTTATACAACCGCAAAAGAGATCCTCAGGAATCTTGACGACGTGGCCGGAAGGATAACAAGTCTTCAGACCATGGAAACAGGAACCCTGAAGATAGGATGTTCCCCTTTTGCCGCGGCCTCGCTTCTTCCAGGGATCCTCGGGGATTTCGACAGATCCTTCCCATCGATCAAGGTATCCATGATCTCCGGGGGATGGGACAAACTTCTTGCGATACTGAAGGACAACGAAGTTGAACTGGTAATTTCCGAAAGGAGGCTCAACGTGCCAATAAACCCGGAGATCACTTTTCACTCGATAGGGGAAGAAGAGCTGTGTTTTGTCTGTTCAGCCGGTCTCCTTGCCGGCAGAACAGAAGTATCCTCCGAGGAAGCCCTTTCTCTCCCCTTCATAACATTTTCAGATGAAACCAATTTGTGTTCATACCTCGACGACTTTGCCATACAGAACCAGACCCCGCTAAATTCCGGCCTGGTCGTGGACAGCCTTCTTGCGGCAGGCAACCTGGCTGCAGAGGGACTGGGAGCAACCTTTCTCCCGGAAAGTTTCGCATTATCTTTCCCGCAGGAAAAACAGCTAAGAATGGTTGGTTTTGCAGGTTCAAAACCGGCACCCCTGGAGATACTTGCCATGTACCACAGAACTCACGGTCTTACGTATGCCGGTTGGGAAATGCTTAAAATAATGGAAAGCAAGATCTCGTTCAGGGGGCAGGTCATGTCAGATCCAGATCAACAGGGGACATACGGCAGGGTCACCAGTGAATGACGACCTCCCCCCTCTTCTTTTCGAGGGAGTCGAGGTGCTGGGAGTAGAAACGCCGAACAAACCCTTCCTGGTGAACGAAATCCCAGTGGACGAACTGAAGGAAATCTATGGCCCCTTCCAGGTCCCCCGAGCCTATTCTTGCGAGGAGTTCTTCATGCTCCGAAAGGCTGGCTTCCTCCCATTCGGGGATAAGATCCTCGTTGCCGGGGAATTCGTAGAGCCTTTCCTTCATGATCCTGATCTGGCGCAATAGTTCGTCATTTTCGGTTCTGTCGAGCCATAGACCATGAAACCTGTTGTTGCGAGCAAGATAACCCTGTGAGTCGTTCCCGACCAGGCAATTCTTCATTTCGGCGTTGATCTTTTTGGCATTTTCAACGGAATCCCCGTCGATCAGGCAGAACGCATCCCTGAGCGCAACGGCTTCAAGGGAGCCGAGAACGGAATAAATGTGGCGGATCTTCCTGAGGGAGAGACCATTGAGGACGACGCCTTTCCTCGGAATAACAGTAATGAAACCTTCCGTTTCGAGCTGAACCAGGGCTTCCCTGAGGGGGGTCATGCTGATACCGAGGCTTTCGCCGATCTCTTTGACATTAATGAGGTGACCGGGGATGAGGTGACCGTTCTTCATCTGTTCCCTGAAAAAGTCGTAGACCACGATCCTCAGGGAACCGCCGCTATTTTTAAAATTTTTATTCATCAAACCCTTGTCCTCCTCAAAATACCTTGACGTAGTGACGCGCTTCTGGTACATAAGTAATATATTTGAAATATATTTCTCTGTCCACCGTTTCTTTCACTTCCAGAGCCCGATTTTTCAAAATGTCCCGGCGATATGAAAGGGGAGATGCGAAAAGGGGTAAATCCAGCGATGCGGAAAAAGTGTTTCCTTAAGGTGTCCCTTTTGCGGGATCTCCCGCAAGCAGGGACAGAATGCTTCTTCAAGGAGGGGTTCGATACCATGAGAAAAGTTTTTGCGTGTCTGTTGATCCTTGCACTTTCGCTCACCGTCGCCTCGGCGGCATTCGCTGTAACCAAGGTCGGTGTCATGACCGGCACAACTTCCCAGGGTGAGGAAGAGTACCAGGCTGCACAGGAGATGATCAAAAAGTACCCGGGCAGGATAATACATGTCACCTATCCAGACAAGTTCATGGATGAGCAGGAAACCACTATCCAGCAGATCCTCAGCATGGCCGCCGACCCCGATGTAAAGGCCATCGCGCTGGTTCAGGGTGTTCCCGGATCTGCGGCAGCGATCGACAAGGTCAAGGAGATCCGTCCCGACATGTTCTTTATCAATATCGTCCCCCACGAGGACCCCATGCTCTCGGCCCAGAAGGCCGACCTGGTCCTTGAGACGGACAACCCGAAACGTGGCGTAACCATAATCGACCTTGCCGAAAAGATGGGAGCCAAGACATTTGTTCACATCTCCTTCCCCCGCCACATGTCCTACCCGCTGCTTTCCGAGCGCCGCGACATCATGAAGGCGGAGTGCGAAAAGCGCGGGATCGAGTGGGTCTTTGTGAACGCTCCCGACCCCACAGGTGACGCCGGTATAGCAGGCGCACAGCAATTCATTCTTGAGGACGTGCCGCGCCAGGTCGAGAAGTACGGCAAGGACACGGCCTTCTTCAGCACCAACTGCGGCATGCAGGAACCTCTTATCAAGTCAGTCCTGATGACGGGAGCCATCTATCCCGAGCAGTGCTGCCCAAGTCCCTACCACGCATATCCCGGCGCGCTCGGAATTGAGATCCCCGAGGGCAAGGCCGGAGACGTAGCGTTCATTCTTGAAGCGATCGAGAAGAAGGTCGTGGACGGCGGCGGTG
>CAZAMZ010000126.1:0-5293 GCA_964486375.1 uncultured Synergistaceae bacterium
CTCGATCCCCTTCCCGCCTGGGAACGGATCGACAGGGCCGAAACACTTCGCAAGGCTGTTGAAAAAAGACGCTGACCCTTTTGGGACAGAGGCAAAGGGGCTCGAAGGACCCCGCCGGTAAATTCCTGTCGAGACTGGCTGAACTGGGCCTTCACCTTTTGTGGCCGGTCCACTGTCCCCTATGCGGAATGGTGGCCACGCCGGCATGCAGGCAATGCCTCCTGGGACTCTCTGAAAAAGGTTCCAGCCTGCCGTTTTGTTCGGAGTGCATGGGCAGTTATCCCTGTGATAAACACAAGGGGAGCTTCCCCCTGTGGTCCTTTTCACGGTTCACCGGTCCTTCAAGGGACCTGGTGCATATTCTGAAGTATGGTTCCCGTAAGTGCCTGGGAAGACCCATGGGCCGGAGCATGGGGGAAGTGCTGCCTCGGGCCGGAGGGGCGATCCTGGTCCCGGTGCCCCTTCACAAGGGAAGCAGCAGGGCTTTCAACCAGTCCTGCGAAATAGCAAGAGGGGTGGCAGAGGTCTGGAGGACCGAAGTCGCCGAATACCTTTCCTGGAAGTCGCCGCGCCCCTCCCAGGTCGGTCTGCCTTCCGGCAAGAGAAGGAGCCTGCCGGGGGATGCGATGGAATGGAAGGGGCGGTCTTGCCCGAGGAGGCCTGTGATCCTTGTGGACGATGTATGTACCACCGGGGCCACCCTGCGGAGTGCGGCCCTCGCCCTGAAGTCTGCAGGGGCCAGCGTAGGGGGCGCGATCGTGTGGGCCATGGCCAGGGGAGGGACGGTTATCCCTTAAAGGATCCTGTTACCCTTTCTTCTCGGGGATGAAATATTCCAGGACTTCAATAGCGTTTTCTGAGGCAAGTTCCCTCACCATCGCCTCTTCGTCTTCTGAAAACCGGCAGGCCAGGCCGCAGCTTGCGGAAATATCCCTCGGTACCGGCACGATCCTGCACCTGAAACCGGCTTTCCGGCAGGTTTTTTCAAAAAGGATGGCCATGGGGGTTGTTTCAAAGGTGGCGATACAGTCCATTGAACTGCCTCCGCGGATCATGGAATTTATGTAATTATACCTAGACGCCACGGGTTTGTAAGGATAGAATATGGACTTGATGGATTGAATTCAAAGGAGGTTCTTAAATGTCTCGCTCAAGGAAAGCCCTTTCAGTTCTGGTTTTGAGTGTCCTTGTAGTGGCAACCCTCTCAGGCGTTGCAATGGCCCAGGAGAAGATAGGCGTCATCGATCCGCAGAAGGTCCTTTTCCAGCATCCCAAGTTCGAACAGGCCCAGAGGCAGATAAAGGCTGTTGTCGAGAAAAAGCAGGCAGAAGCCAAGGATGCCATGGACAAGACCAGCGACAACAACGAAAAACAGAAGATCTTCGAGGCAAAGAGACAGGAAGCGGCAAGGGAAGAGCAGAAGATCATGGAGCCCATCTTCAAGGATATCGACCTGGCCATCAGGACCGTTGCAAAGGCGAAGAACGTGACTATCGTACTGGACAAGACGCAGGTTTTCTTCGGGGGTGCCGACCTTACTGAGGATGTCATCCAGGAACTGAAGAAGAAGAACGCATAGATCAGGCAAGCCGGAAATAACGAGAGGCCCGGGCGAGAGCCCGGGCCTCTTTGATTTATGCCCTGTCCTTACCTGTCCTATTTCTTTGCGGTTCCCAGGTAAGCCGCTTCTACATCGGGGTTCTTCAGCAGTTCTGAAGCAGGCCCCTCCATCAGGATCCTGCCTGTCTGCATAACGTAGCCCCGGTGAGACAACAGAAGCGCCTGCCTTGCGTTCTGTTCCACCAGGAGGATGGTCACTCCCTCTTCGTTGATCCTTTTCAGTTCCCTGAAGATGTCCCTTATGATGATCGGCGCCAGGCCCAGCGACGGCTCGTCAAGGAGCAGCAGGCGGGGGTTCGACATAAGGGCCCTGCCTATGGAGAGCATCTGCTGCTCCCCCCCGGAGAGGGTCCCGGAATGCTGGTTCATCCTCTCTCTAAGTCTCGGGAAAAGGGTAAAGACCCATTCAAGGTCCTGTGCGATCTTTGACCTGTCCTTGTTGGGGAAAGCCCCCATCATCAGGTTTTCCAAGACTGTAAGGGGCGCGAATACTTTTCTCCCCTCGGGGGAAAGGGATACCCCCTGGGAAACCACCTGGTAGCTCCTGCTAGCCAGGGGCCTTCCGTCAAGAAGCAAGGTGCCCTTTTCCCTCCGGACGTTGCCTATCACGGCGTTCATAAGGGTCGATTTCCCGGCCCCGTTGGCCCCTATCACGCATACTATCTCTCCCTCGAAGACATCGAGGTCGATCCCCCTGATGGCTCGTATAGCTCCGTAGCTGACGTGGAGGTCCCTTATGCTCAGAAGAGGATCCTTTCGTGATTCCATCAATCCTCTACCTCCTCTCCGAGATAAGCCTTGAGGATCTCGGGATTGTTCTGAATGTGATCGGGGTCGCCCTCGGCAATTTTGGCGCCGAAGTTCATGCAGACGATGTGGGGGCAGATCTCCATTATCACTTCCATGTGGTGTTCAATGACAAGGGTGGTAAGGTTGAAATCCCTGTGGATGTTCCTGATCAGGCCGTTAAGGACATGGACCTCCTCGGGGTTCATCCCTGCCGCCGGTTCATCAAGGAGAAGCAGTTCAGGCTGAAGCGCAAGGGCTCTCGCGATCTCAAGGCGCCTCTGGTGTCCATAGGGGAGGGTTCCCGCAGCCTGTTCGGCGACGGGCAGAAGGTTGACCCTGTCCAGGAGGTCCATGCTCCTCTCCCGGATCCTTTTCTCGTTGTTCTTCCATCGCCCCATGTGGGACAAGGCCTCGAAGAAGTTGTACCGGAAGTGCTGCTGGCAGGCGGTCATTACGTTCTCAAGGGCCGTGGAACGCGGGAACAGGCGGAGATTCTGGAAGGTCCTTGCTATCCCCTTGGCTACGACTTCGTAGGTTTTGCGGGAGGCAATATCCTCACCCTTGAAAAGGATCTGCCCTGAATCGGGCGAATAAACCCCTGTGATCAGGTTGAATACGGTGGTCTTGCCGGCACCGTTAGGGCCGATCAGACCTGCCAGTTCACCCTTCTCGAGGGAGAAGGAGATATCCTGGACCGCATGGACCCCTCCGAAATGCTTGTTGAGGCCTTCAAGTTTCAGGATCATATCAGCCATGGTTCCCGTCCCCCTCGTTGGCGGGTTTTCTCGCAAAGAGAGAACGGACCAGCCTGGGGCCGATCTCATGCTGGCCCATGATGCCTTCAGGACGGGCGACCATGATTATGACCATAATGGCCCCGTAGATCAGCATCCTGTACTGGGATATGGGTCTGAAAACCTCCGTTACAATTCCGATAACGGCCGTTCCGATTATTGATCCGCTAAGGGAGCCCAGGCCGCCGAAAACGACTACGGCAGTGAGCTCCGTGGATTTCTGCATATCAAACATGACCGGCTGAAGGTAGGTCAGGAACCCGGCCATCAGTGCCCCTGCTATTCCGCAATAGAACCCCGAAATGGCAAGGCTGAGGACCCTGTAATGAGCCGTTTTGAAACCGAGCAGGGAGGCCGCGACAAAATCGTCCCGGCATGCCTTGAAAGCACGGCCGTAGTTTCCGTTTATCAAAAATCTCATCAGGATAAGCATCCCGAGGAAGAAACCCGCCGCCACCGGGAGTGTGGTGTAGTTCGCTATTCCAGGGAACCCCCTCGCACCCCTGGTGAAGGACTGCCAGTTCTCCAGGATGAGCCGAATCGTCTCACCAAGGCCGATGGAGGCTATGGCGAAGTAGTCCCCCATCAGTTTGAGGGTGGGGACCCCGATCATGTACGCGATGATCATCGCCAGGGTCCCGGCGGCCAATATCGCCACCAGCCATGGTACGTGGTGGCGAACGGTGAGGATGGCCGCGGTATAGGCGCCTATTGCCATGTAGCCCGCGTGCCCCAGGGTAAATATCCCGGTAAAACCCGTCAGGAGGCTTACACCCATGGCGGCTATCGAGTTGATGCAGATAAGGATAATGATTCCTTCAAGATATCCTGACATGGCAAGCCTCCTAGACCTTTTCGGCAACGTGCTTGCCGAAAAGCCCCGTAGGTCTCCAGAGCAGCGTCAGGACCAGCATTCCGAAGACGACAATATCCCTCATCTGGCTTGAGATGAACCCGGCGGTAAGCATCTCGGCAAGTCCCAGTATGAGGCTTCCGACAACTGCTCCCGGAAGGCTTCCCAGACCTCCAATGACCGCTGCGACAAATGCCTTTATGGTGATCATGCCCAACTGGGGGTAAAGCGTATACCGGACGGACAGGAATATGCCGCCCACTGCGGCAAGAAGTCCGGCCACGAAAAAGACGATGGAAACAAGTTTGTTCACGTTAACCCCCATAAGGCCCGCTGTTCTAAGATCGTAGGAGGCCGCCCTGATGGCCAGGCCCCATTTCGTCCTTGAGAGAAAGAGCTGGAGGCCGGAGAGGAAAAGGATGGCCATCACCAGGGAAAGGATATCGAAAGCGCTGGTGGTGGCAAGGCCGAAAACGTTGACGGGATTCGTGGGGATGACAGGAGGCAGCGCCCGGAAACGTCCGCCGACGGTCACTACAAAGATGTTCTCGATGACAATGCTCATGCCCATGGATGCTATGAGGAGGTAAAGGGTAACGTTCGTTCTTTCCCTGATGGGTTTGTAGGCCACCCTTTCGACAAAGACCGCCGATACGCCGGCACCCAGAAGCGCCAGGAGGCTTGCGACCCAGATATTGTTCCCCACGGCCGCCAGTGTGTAGTAGCAGATATAGCCGCCGATAACCAGGAAACCCCCGTGGGCGAAGTTCGAGAAAAGGAGGATCGAGTACACCAGGGAATAACCGACGGCGATCAGAGCGTAGACCGACCCGAGGGAAAGCCCGTTGATCACCTGCTGCAGAAGAGTTTCCAAAACGGGTTCACCGTCCTTGTTTACTGCAAATGTAGGGCGGACGCGGAACCCGCGTCCGCCCTATTGCGGGTCTAGACTGGGAGAGATCCGGCCATTAAGGCTGGACCTTGGTGAAGAACTGTGCCCTGCCGTCCTTGGCGATAAGGACAACGCCGGTCTTGTCCATCGGGTTGTGGGTTTCAGGATCGATGGACATAAGGGCATGGTGAAGCTGGACATTCTTGGTGTTCTTCAGGGCGTCACGGATGGCGGTGCTGTCCACCTTGCCGGCCCTTTCAATGGCGTCGGCCAGCCAGTAGACTGAGTCATAGGCCAGGATCCCGTTGACGAACTCCTTGCACTCGTCGTTGTAGGTCTTCTTGT
>CAZAMZ010000127.1:0-5263 GCA_964486375.1 uncultured Synergistaceae bacterium
TCGACAGTGTCCCCATCCCCCTGGGGCTGTCCGTAGGGGCGACGATGGGGGCCGAGACCTGCCGCACCACGGCGACGATAAAGATAATAATCCTTGGCCTGGTCGCCTTTGTCTTCTCGACTGCCGGGGGCACTCTCTTCGGCCAGCTCATGAAGGTCCTCTCGGGGGGCAAGGTCAATCCGATGATCGGCGCTGCCGGCGTCTCCGCCGTGCCTATGGCGGCCAGGGTTGTCCAGAGGATAAGCGCGAAAGAAAACCCCTCAAACTTCCTCCTTATGCACGCCATGGGACCCAACGTGGCAGGAGTCATAGGCACCGCCGTTGCAGCCGGGGCCATGCTTACTCTTCTTACCAACTAAGGGTCGTCAATTCGGAAAAGAGACAGTATCCAGGGCGGGACCGGTCTTCGGTCCCGCCCTTTTGTCTTTCGGGTATTGGAACCCGCCTTGTGGCAACCCTTGCTTTAGGGTAAAAATATAACGTTGGGATCTTGAAAATTAATACCCGGAGGGATCGTTTTGGACCTTTCTGTATTTTTCTCCAACGAAGTAAAACCGGCTCTCGGATGTACTGAACCGGGAGCTGTTGCTTTGGCTGCATCCTGGGCTGCCCGGCACGGGGGCGGCAGCATCAGGTCCCTGAAACTGAACCTGTCCCCAAATATCTTCAAGAATGGCCTCAGGGCGGGAGTGCCGGGAACCGGCGGCCAGACCGGGAACCTCCTTGCCGCTGCTCTCGGGGCGCTGGCAGGGGATCCGGAAAAGGGGCTTCTTGCCCTTGACGGAGTTACATCCACCGATGTCGAACGGGCGGTGCATCTCGTCAGTTCGGGGAAGGTAACCCAGGAGGTTGTGCAGGATGTCCCATCAGTCTATGTAGAGGCAGTACTGGAGGACGACGAGGGGACGATTTCCGCAGTGATCTCGGGACGGCATGACCGGATCGTTCAGATAAGGAAGAACGGAAAAATCGTAAAAAGACTCCTGGAGGCCGATTCCGAAAGCGGGGGCAGACCGTCCTACATTGAGGATCTCCTGCAGGAGAATATGGCCGGGCTATGGGAACTTGCCGGAAAGATCGGTGAAAGCGAAGCAAGTTTTCTCCTGGAAGGTTCCTCCACAAACACGGAAGTTGCAAAACACGGTCTTGAAAAACCCTGGGGACTGGGTGTGGGTTTTCACCTTGCGAAACTGGGGGAGATGAACGATCTTGTCCACTCTGTGAAAACCTGGTCGGCCTCTGCTGCCGATGTCAGGATGGCAGGAGGGCCCTGGCCTGTTATGAGCAGCGCCGGTAGCGGGAATCACGGCATAACTGCGATCATTCCCCCGTCTGTCGTTGCCGGGAAATGGGGAAGTACAGGTAGAGACCTTGCCGAGGCAATCGCCCTTAGCCATCTTGTCACAGGTTACATCAAGGCTCATACGGGACGGCTGACCCCGGTTTGCGGATGTGCAATTGCTGCAGGTTCCGGGGCCGCCGCGGCTATTGTGAGGCTGGGAGGGGGCACTCCTGAACAGGCCGAAATATCCGTTGCCCTGCTGCTCTCTTCACTGCAGGGAATGGTCTGTGACGGGGCAAAGGGGTCATGTGCGCTAAAGGTAGGGACTGCCGCTGCCGAGGCATGCTACGCGGCTCTGCTGGTTCTTGATGGTCTTGAAGGGCCTGGCAACCAGGGGATAATCTCCCCTGACTTTGTCGAGACAGCGAGGAATGTAGGTCTCTTCAGCAGGGAGGGTCTAATGTCGGCCGATCCTGCGATCATCCGGATCCTCCAGGACATGGAATCCCAATTCGCGGACAGATCCTGAAAGGCTGACCTCAGGATGGAATGACCAGCACGGGGCAGGGTGCCCTCTCGATTATGGCTTCACCGGTGCTCCCTACGATAAGTTCCCACAGGTGCCCATGGACCGATAGGCCCACTACGAGCATGCCGGGGTCCAGGTCCTGGATCTTGCGGAGGATCTCCACTTCCGGTTCGCCGCCGAAGATATCTGCTTCAGTACCCGGGTTCCAGGTTTCCACGGCCTCCCTGACCTCCTCAAGGGCCGAAGAGGCTATCTGGAACATCTCCGTAGAAGTGGCAGGGTCTTCCATGGACACTGAATGAAGGATAGTAAGGGGAATAGCCCTGCCGCCGAGGAGGTTCCTCAACTCTCTCAGGACCGTCTCGGTCCTCTCAGGCGAAAGATCGGTGGCCAAGGCTATCTTTCTGAACGGGTCAGGGGGTGGCATTGATTCCCCCTCTGTTTTCACCACCAGGTGCGGTATGGCCATAATTCTGATGAAGGGTACTACCACATCGTTCTTGTCGGCGAAAGTCATGGAAACAGAACACCCTTCGGAATGGGCTATTTCGGGGAGGATATCAAAGGGATCACCGGAAAGGACGAAAGCCCTGTTCTTTATCCCAAGGGCTGAAAGTTCGGTTTCGAGCCCGGACATGGCTTCTTCTGCCTTGACCATCATGGGTGAAATATCTATACCGCTCATCGGTTCCACTACGTGCACAAGGACGATCTCCGAAGAGGGATCGGCCACGTTGACGGCGGTCCAGGTCAGGCCCTTTCGGGAAAGGTCCGACAGATCTATTGGGAAAAGGATCTTTCTGAACATTGCAGGCGGCCCCCTTTAATTTTGTGATAGACTAAATCAGTTTACCAGACAGGGCAACACCGTCAAGAATACGGCCATTTTCCGCAGGGAGGATTGATCTTGAAACTGTCTCCTGATCTTACATGGTTCCTTCTATCGGGATTCGGGAAGCTCGTGAACCTGCTTCCCCACCGGGTGTCTGTCAGGCTTGGCGAGATCGTAGGGATCCTTGTCTGGTTCTTCAGCAGGGCCAGGGTCGACAGGGCGGAAGCCAGGTGTGTCAAAGTGCTTCAGGTAGGGGTGACAAGAGCGAGAGGCATAGTCAGGGAATCCTATCACAACCTTGGAAGGGGATTGGCCGAGGTCCTCCGTCTTCCCACCCTCGGGGAAAATATCGTTGAATTCGTAGAGATCCATGGTGAAGAAAACCTGAAGGAAGCCTTTGAAAGAGGGAAGGGCGTCATTGGCCTGACAGCCCACTTCGGGAACTGGGAATATTCTGCAGCGGTTCTTTCAGTAAAGGGGTATCCAATGAACGCGATCGGGGCGGACCAGAGAGACCCCAGGATTACCGATCTTATAGTGTCTCTTAGGGCTTCCTGTGGTGTGAAGACCATGAGCAAGGGGTTCGATCTCAAGGGAGCAATACGCTGCCTGAGGGACGGTGAGATACTGGGAGTTCTTCTGGATCAGGATTTTGCCGAGAACGGAATGATCGTGCCCTTCATGGGAATTCCTGCCAGCACCCCTTTCGGGCCTGTCAAGATGGCCGAAAGGATAGGCTCCGCAATTGTTCCAATGTTCATCGTCCGCCGTCACGACGGGATCCATCATGACCTTTACATTCTCCCAGCCCTGGAGGACGCCGGCGGTGGACCCTTCGGGAGGGATGTAGAGGCTTCCCTGACCCTTTGCAACGATGTCCTCAGCGAATGGATCACCCGCTTTCCGGGACACTGGATGTGGCTTTATCCAAGGTGGGCCTCTACAACAGGTGACCGGTAATGCTTGCCGCCGTCGATCCTGGAACGGAGAAGTTCGGATGGATTCTTTGCACCGATGAAGGCGAACTGGTCCTTTCAGGTGTTTCCCCTATCGGGAATATTGAACCCTGGGCTCGTGCGCTTTTTTCGGGAGACCTTGCTTATCTCGAGGGATCCGCCCTGGAGAAAGGCACTCTTCCAGGCATTATGACCACTCCTGAATTCGTTATCGTTGGATCGGGGACCGGGAGCTGGTTGTGTATTGAAAGACTGAAGAAGGCCGGGCTCAAGGTGCATGTTGTTCCCGAAAGCTACTCCTCGATAATGGGCAGGGAACTTTATTGGAACATCCATCCTCCTGCGGGGTTTCGAAAACTTCTTCCGAGATCCCTGCTGGTCCCGCCAAGAAGCGTGGATGATCTTGCAGCCTGGAGCCTTGTGCTCCGTTTCCTTGAGTGCAGCAGAAGCAGTGATCCTGATATGTCTTGAAGGGGTGTTTTGTCTGTGGCCGAAAAGGCAAGATTGAAGGTTTTCATAGAACAGCCGGGGTTTGCAGTAGGGTGCGTCGCGCTGGATTACGGCAAGGAAGAGATGAAGAGCTTCCCTCTGACCGATGACAGGAACAGGGTGGGATCACTGCTGATCAGGCTCAGGGAGAGGTACGGTGACCGCCTCAGGGTAGATCTGATAGATCCAAGGAATATAGCTTTCCTTTTCGATATTTTCCGATACCACGTCAAAAGCACGGAACCGGTATGGATACTTGACGGCAAAGTCATATTCAGGGGATTGCCAGAGTGGGAAAATCTTTGCGACACCATCGACCCCGTCTTTCATATTGTTGAAACCAGGGGTCAGGAGGGCGAGTAGATCCTTTCCAGGCAGGCTGCTGCAAGTGACTCGAGGCTGGACACCATACCCGAACTTTCCAGGCCTGAAGCGTGGTAGGCAAGAGGGAGTTCCGTACAGGCTGCCACGACGGGTAGTTTCCTTTCACCCCAGAGTTCCATTGTGGTTTTGACCATGGATTTCCCTGATTCCTTCAACCTGTTGGATTTAACAAGCCCGATTATTTGCTGCAGCTGCTCCTGAATTAACGCCGAGGGCTGCAGGAGGAGGTATCCCTGCCGCTGGGCTTCGCGGGCGTAAATGCCTGAAAACGAAGTACCGCTCGTGGCAATTAGCCAGGCACCTTGAGGGCTTGCCTTGCGGGCGCTGGTTATCGTTGCCTCGACGATATGGACAAGCGGGACATGCAGATCTTCACGGAATTTGTCAATAAAAACGTGGGCGGTGTTGCATGGGACCGCCAGAAGGTCTGCCCCCCACGATTCCAGGCGTCTCAGACCTTCAAGAATTGCGGGGGCGGGATCTTCTCCGCCCCCTACAATTGCCGCAGTCCTGTCAGGGATCTGGGGGTTTGAAAAGAGAAGGACCCTGGGATGATCCTGATCTCTTTCAACTCCAGCCATTTCCGCCAGAAGGCGAAGGAATTCCGCCGTGGCGGCCGGCCCCATTCCTCCCAGGACACCAAGGACCTTATGCGGCTTTCTTGACATCCGTCAGTTCGCCCTCCGTTTTCGCTACGATAGTTGCAACAGCAGCGTCTCCGGTAACATTAATGGCCGTCCTGGCCATGTCCAGAACTGCGTCGATCCCGGCTATCAGGGCTACACCCTCCA
>CAZAMZ010000128.1:0-5218 GCA_964486375.1 uncultured Synergistaceae bacterium
GACATGGGCAAGGTAATGGGCAAGGTGATGGCAGAACTTAAAGGCAAAGCAGAGGGTGACAGGGTAAGGGAGGCAGTTTCCCGGTACCTTGCATCACTTTAGGAAGTATTGCAAAAAAAGAGGCCCCGCCCAAGGCGGGGCCTCTTTTTTTGCCTGACGATACTCCAGATATAGTGGTATAATGCTCAAAACATCCTAGATACAGGGAGCTGGATCATGCGTTGTCCCAAATGCGGTTTGATGGAGACAAGGGTCCTTGAAACCAGAACGGCCAATGAAGGTCGGGTGATCCGCCGGCGCAGGGAGTGCCCCGGCTGCGCGACCCGCTTCACCACCTACGAAAAACTGGAAGACCGTCCCATGCTCTGGATAGTAAAGAAGAGCGGGCAGAGGGAGGCTTTTGACCGGGAAAAGCTCCTCAGGGGACTTGCAAGGGCCTGCGAAAAACTCCCTGTTTCTCTCGAGCAGATAGAGGAAGCTGCCTCAAGGATAGAGGAAGCCCTCAGGGAGGCCGGCCAGGGCGAGGTCTCAAGCCTTGCGGTGGGATCTCTTGCCATGAGGGAGTTAAGGCAAATTCACAAGGTCGCATACGTCAGATTTGCCTCTGTTTACCGTGAATTTACGGATATTTCGAGCTTTCTAGAGGAGATATCCAGACTTCACGAAGAAAGGAATGGTCACATATGAAGACCCCTGACGGGGTTGACTCTGAAGAAACCTTGCTGAACGAAGCACATTCCATCGGGAGGCAGATGCTGATCTTTTCAGGAAGGGCGGAATCAACAGACCTTGCCCTTATGGTCGATGCCCTGGCACAGGAGGACAGGTCACCATGGAACGCCTCCCGTATCAGGGACGCGCTGATCAAGGAAGCAGGAGTGGATCCTGCTTCAGCCGGGGAGATCGCAAGCGAGGTCGAGACCGAGATATTGCGCCACGGAAGGGACGGGGTAAGCACCGCAATTATTCGTGATCTTGTTAACGTGAAGCTGTTCTTCAGGGGGCTTGATGCCAAACTGGCGGACCATTCCCGCCTGGGACTTCCGGTCTACGACCTGGAATCCATGATGCTCAACCCCAACAGGGAAAACAGCAATACCTCCCACAACCCTGAATCCATCAACCTTTCCATCGCCGAGATGATACTGAAGGAGTACGCCCTGAGAAAAGTCTTTCCGGAGGAAGTTTCCCGTGCCCACCTTGGAGGGGACATTCACCTTCATGACCTCGGCATGGTCAACCGCCCCTATTGTTCAGGGCAAAGCATGGCATACGTTATAAAAT
Source organism: uncultured Synergistaceae bacterium (assembly GCA_964486375.1). Classification (GTDB taxonomy): domain Bacteria; phylum Synergistota; class Synergistia; order Synergistales; family Thermovirgaceae; genus UBA4066. The sequence goes on from CAZAMZ010000128.1 coordinate 1,285, forward strand.
ACGGCCTCGACCTTCCGTCGATAACAAGCGTCTCGGCTCCAGCCAGACATGCCGATGTACTGCTTGCCCATATCCTGAAAATGACCTCCGTTCTTCAGAACAACTTTGCAGGAGCGATAGGCTGGGACGCTGTCAATGTATTTTTTGCCCCTTTCCTCGAAGGCCTTCCCTACTCAAGGCTGAAACAGCTGGCCCAGATGCTTATTTTCGAGTTCAACCAGCTGGCGGGAGGAAGAGGAGGTCAGGTGGCTTTTACGGACATAAACCTATACTACGAGATACCGGACCATTTCAGGAACGTCCCGGCCCTTGGACCTGGAGGAGCACCAACGGGGAGAACCTATTCCGATTATTCAAAGGAATCGAAACTGTTCCTGAAAGCACTTTTCGAGGTCTATCTGGAAGGCGACAGCCGTGGACAGCCCTTCTTTTTCCCGAAACCGCTGCTCCATATCACCGACCGCTTTTTCGAAGAACCCGGATGGGAGGATATGCTGGGTCTCGCCTGTCTTGTGGCATCGGAAAAGGGTAACACCTATTTTGTCTTTGACAGGGGCGGGGTTGCTAAACTCAGTGAATGCTGCAGACTCAGCTTTGAGCTTTCCGAGGATGATCTGGCAGAAGCTTCGACACCCTGGAAGATGAGATACTGCGCACTTCAGAACGTTACGATAAACCTTCCGAGGATAGCCTACAGGGCGGGAACGGACAGGGATGGACTTTTCGAGATCCTCGACCGGATGATGGAGATAGCGGCCAAGGCGCATCTGAAAAAAAGGGAATTCCTGTCCGGGATGCTGGTCCTTGGATCCAGGGGGCCCCTGGCAGTTCTTTGTGTGGACCATGACGGTGAACCCTACATAAGAATGAAGAAGAGCAGCCACCTGATCGGCCTCCTGGGGCTCGAAGAGATGGTCCACTGTTTTACCGGAAAACGGATGCACGAAGACCGGGAGGCAATGGAACTGGGGCTGGCAGTCACAAGGTACATGGAGCTGAAGTGCCGGGAACTCTCGGAACGCCTCGGCCTTAAGATCGTCCTGGAACAGACCCCTGCCGAGAGCACCGCTTACAGGCTTGCAAGGCTTGACCTGAAGTTTTTCCCTGACTTGGCATCACGGTTCGTGAAAGGTGACCTGGGCAGGGGTGAGGTTTACTACACGAACAGCACTCATTTCCCCTATGATGCGGATATGGACCCAGTTTCAAGAGTGCTGGACGAGGGGCGCTTCCATCCCATGATCAGTGCAGGAGCGATAACCCATGTCTGGATGGGAGAGCACAGACCCGACCCTGGTTCACTGGCGTCTTTCGTAAGAAATGTTTTCCTTCATTCCGAGAACGCCCAGATCGCTTTCAGCCCGGAGTTCACCATCTGCAACGATTGCGGCCGGGTTGAGAGAGGGCTTTTGCAGGAATGCAGGGCCTGCGGGAGCGGTGAAGTTGACGGGATTACACGTATAACCGGGTATTTTACCAGGACCTCCTCATGGAACGCGGGAAAGAAGGGCGAACTGCGAGACAGAAAGCGGACGGGTGCTGTCTTATGACCCCATCTGTTCCTATCGGCGCTTATCTCAAGGTCTCGTTCATTGACTGGACCGGTCATGTGGCGCCGGTCCTTTTCCTTTGCGGATGCAACTTCCGCTGTCCCTATTGCCACAATGCGCCCCTTCTGGATATGGGGTCCGGGATCCTGGATCCCTGTGATGTGTATCAAGATATTAACCGGAGGGACCAATTGCTTGACGGAATAGTTATCAGCGGAGGTGAGCCAACGATACACGAGGATCTCCCTGCCTTCCTGAAGGACCTGAGGGCTTTTACCGGACTTCCCTTGAAACTTGACACCAACGGAAGCCGCCCCCTCATGCTTGTCCATATCCTTGAAAATGAACTCGTCGATGCCGTATCGCTGGATGTAAAAGCCCCATGGGATCAATATGAAAAGATCGTACGGGGGGACGGCAGAAAGGTCATGGCTTCCTTGAATATCCTGGGATCATCCGGCAAGCCTTTCGAGACAAGGACTACCTATGTCCCGGGCCTGATGGGCATTGAGGACCTTGAAAAGATCAGGGCACAGATAGGGGGGGACGTTCCATGGATCATTCAGCCATTCAGGCCGGGTGTTACACTGGATCCCTACCTCGGGAATACAGCCTCCCCCGACCGGGAAGAACTGAAAGAAGCCTTCCCGGATGCAATCGTCCGTTGATGGAGTATAATAATCAAGTCTAAACAATAGAATGAAATTGCGTTCCGCCCGCTGTCGGTGAGAGCATTGCATGTTCTTGACCGGGGCAGGCCTCTTTTTGGGAAGAGAGGTGGTCCATCCCTGAGTCAGAAGGTGGAATTGTGACTTGCCAGGATCAAAATCGTGTAGAATCATCTTTGCGGTGCATAATCATCTGGAGGTGAGCTTAAGTGAAGAAAGGTCTCTTGTTAGGTTTGATCGTGGTCATCGCGGTCATCGGGTTCATGATGATGCAGGGTCAGAAAGCCCCGGAAGCTCCGGCTCCCGAGCCGGCCCAGGAAGCCCCGGCCCCCGAGCCGGCGGAGGAACCGGCTGAGGAACCGGCAGCCGAGGAACCGGTTGCCGACGCAGGCCCTGTCCGTATAGGGGTTTACCTCCCCCTGACCGGTCAGAATGCGTTCGGCGGCCAGCTTGAGCTTGACGGTGTAAGGATGGCCCACGAGGAGAAACCGGAAGTCCTTGGCCGCAAGGTGGAACTGTTCGTGGTGGACAACAAGTCCGACAAGGTTGAATCCGCCAACGCGGTAAAACGTCTTATCGAAAGGGATAATGTAGTTGCTGTGATAGGCACCTACGGTTCTTCCCTGGCCATGGCAGGCGGTGAAGTTGCCGAGAGCGCGGGCATCCCGATGGTCGGGACATCCTGCACCAACCCGCTCGTGACCCAGGGCAAGAAGTACATCTTCCGCGTTTGCTTTATCGACCCCCTCCAGGGTGCCGGTGCTGCAACCTATGCCAACAAGGTGATCGGTGCAACCAAAGCAGCTCTTCTCACCGACGTTGCCAACGACTACGCCGTCGGGTTGGCAGGATTTTTCGAGAGATCTTTCGTGAAGCTCGGCGGGGAGATAGTAGCCAAGCTCAACTACAACTCCGGGGACCAGGACTTCACCGCCCAGCTTACCGAGATCATCAGCAAGGATCCCGATATCCTCTTCATACCCGCCTACTTCGCCGAAGGTGCCATCATTATGAAGCAGGCCCAGGAACTTGGCGTCGAATTCCAGATCATGGGCGGCGACGCAATGGACAACCCCCAGATAGTGGAGATCGGCGGCGATGCGGTGGAAGGTTTTGTACACACTACATTTCCATATGATCCTTCCATGGAAGACATGAATCCTGTGGCGCGGAGGTTCACGGACAACTGGATGGCCAAGCGTTCCGACGACCCCAATGTTAATGCAGCCCTCGGATATGACTCCTACATGATCCTTATTGATGCCATAGAGCGTGCCGGCAGCACCGATCCGGAAGATATCACTGCAGCCCTTGCCGCTACCAGGGATTTTGAGGGCGTTACGGGTCTCACTACCATCAACGAGAGCCATGATGCCGAGAAACCTATCGGCATAGTACAGATCAAGGACGGCAAAAAGCAGTATATAGCCACTATCGCTCCTGAGCTCTAGGCTGATCAGAGCCGCCCTCCACGGGAGAGTCAACGGAGTTTGTGCGGGGGAGGGTTCCTTTTCCTCCCCCGCGTTTTACGTGATTGCAAGGGGGAGCTCATATGAGCCTGGCAATGTTCATCCAGCATTTTTTTAACGGACTTACCCTGGGAAGCCTCTATGCCCTCATCGCTATCGGATATACCATGGTCTACGGGATCCTGAGGCTTATCAACTTCGCTCACGGTGAGATATTCATGATGGGGGCCTATTTCGTATTCTGGGG
>CAZAMZ010000129.1:0-5216 GCA_964486375.1 uncultured Synergistaceae bacterium
CAGGATCTGGAGATCCCCTTCGGCACCACACCCCTTGTTACGGTAAAACGTGAGCAGATGCTTACCACCACCGGCACCAGCTGGATCATCAAGGGCAAGCATCAGCGGGGGTATATAATTACTGTTAGCAACGGCCTTGCCGAGGCTGTCACCGTAAGGGTGATGGACCGTATACCCGTCCCCGCACAGGACTCTATAAGGGTCCAGGACGTGGTTCTCTCGCCGGCCCCGAAGGAGAGGGACGAAAAGGGTTTCCTCACCTGGGAGGTCAGGCTTGAAAAGGGTCAGAGCAGTGAGATAAGCGTCAGGTACACCGTTACCTATCCTTCGGACAAGGAACTTATCTTCCGCTGATCTGACGGAAAGGGGAATTCCCGAATGCAGGAACAGAAGATAAACGAGAGCATAGAACAGTACATGGGTCTTCTCAAGTCCAGGGGTTTCCGCCTGACGAACCAGAGAAGGGTGATCGTGGAGACGCTTCTTAGAAACCTTGGGACCCACCTCAATGCCAGGGAACTGCTGGACCTGGCCCAGAAGGAGGACCCATCCATAGGGATAGCCACCATATACCGGACGATAGAACTGCTGAACAGCCTGGGAATGCTGAACATGGTGAACCTGGAGGAGGGGTTCCTGCGTTTCGAGGTACCCGACGAGCAGATGCACTTTCACGTGTTCTGCCGGTCCTGCGGCAAGACGGTCCACCTTGCCGACGAGGAGAGCAAGATGTCCGAGGTCAAGGAGTGGGCACAGAGCGAGGGTTTCGAGCTTCTGCCCCAGACCTTCGAGATGGCGGGTATTTGCAGTGAATGCAGGGAAGAAGGCGTCCTGGATGAACCCTTTGACGCGATGATGCCAGCAAAGGGCGGCCGAGGCCGGTGCAGGAGGCGCTGTGGAAGGATGCCGCGCTGATCCGGCAGGGTAGTGTTATAATTTTCTGACCCACATAATCTACAGGGGAAAGGAAGTGTATAGCATGTTCAAGGGAAAGACAATAAGGGTTCTGGCCCTGGGTGCGCTGATGGTCCTGGCGGCGGCATCGTTCGCGGCAGGCCAGTCCGCTTTTACCGGCACCTACAGGGGGACCTTCATAGGCGACGACTACGGGTGGTTCATCCTTGAGGTGGAGCCGGGCGGGACGATCACGGGCGTGGTCAAGTCCAACGTCTCCATGGTGGACATGGAGGTCGAGGGGAGATGGGAACTCGACGGAGACAGCGAGTTCATGACCGTGGGCCATGAAGGCGAGCCTCTCTACTTCCTCGGAAAGATCGACTTCATGAACCGGTTCATCGGCAAGTGGTCCTACACGGACCATTCGGGCCGGGGTTCCTTCTACGGGATAATCCAGAAAGACTGAGGGGTTCCAGTTTCCGGGAAGTGCCATGCGGTATGACACCTCGCTCCTGACGGAGCAGGACATATACCTTTTCAGGCAAGGGCGCCACTGCCGCCTTTACGAGGGGCTTGGCGCCCATTTTCTTGAACTGCCGGAGGGGGAGGGGACCCACTTCGCCGTCTGGGCTCCCGGAGCCGATCACGTTTCGGTGATCGGGGACTTCAACGGCTGGGACAGGCAAAAATGTCCTCTCAAGGCCCGCTGGGACTCATCGGGGATATGGGAGGGATTCGTCCCCGGCGTTGAACAGGGTGCGCTTTACAAGTACTTCATCTGCTCCCCGGGCTGGAGCGGGGAGAAGGGCGACCCCTTCGGATTTTTCTGGGAGATGGCCCCTAAGACGGCGTCTGTCGTATGGAAGGCATCCTATGAATGGGAAGACAGCGAGTGGATGAAGGAACGGGGCGGCAAGAACGCCCTTGACAGGCCCATATCGGTCTACGAGATGCACCCCGGTTCATGGATGCGGTCGGGGGACGGGAAGTTCCTGAACTGGCGGGAGCTGGCGCCCCTCCTGGCGGAATACCTCAAGGCGGCAGGCTTCACCCACGTGGAAATGTTGCCTGTAATGGAGCACCCCTTTTACGGTTCCTGGGGTTACCAGACCCTGGGTTATTTTGCCCCGACGAGCCGGTACGGGAAGCCCGAAGACCTGATGTTCCTGGTAGACACCCTTCACCAGGCAGAGATAGGGGTGATCCTGGACTGGGTGCCTTCTCATTTCCCCGATGATCCTCACGGACTGGCCCTGTTTGACGGGACGGCCCTATACGAACACGCAGACCCGAGGAAGGGATTCCACCCCGACTGGAAGAGCTGCATTTTCAACTACGGCCGCCACGAGGTCAGGTCATTCCTGCTGAGCAGCGCATCATTCTGGGCCGACCGGTTCCATGCCGACGGGATCAGGGTCGATGCCGTGGCCTCCATGCTTTACCTCGACTACTCGAGGAAGAGCGGGGAGTGGATCCCGAACATCCATGGCGGGAGGGAGAACCTGGAAGCCATCGATCTTCTCAGGGACCTCAACACCGCCCTGTACAGGGATTTCCCGGGGATCCTGACCCATGCGGAGGAATCTACGGCGTGGCCAATGGTCACAAGGCCCGTCCACACGGGGGGGCTGGGTTTCGGACTGAAGTGGAACATGGGGTGGATGCACGACACTCTTTCCTATTTTGCAAAAGACCCGGTCTTCAGGAAGTACGAGCACAATTCCCTGACCTTTTCGGCCTGGTACGCGTTTTCGGAGAACTTTCTCCTGCCCCTGTCTCACGACGAGGTCGTCTACGGGAAGGGGTCCCTGATCGGGAAGATGCCAGGCGACGAGTGGCAGAGGTTTGCCAACCTGAGGCTCCTCTTCGGCTACATGTACGCCCACCCGGGGAAGAAACTTCTTTTTATGGGCGGCGAGTTTGCCCAGGGGAGAGAATGGAACCACGATGCAAGCCTCGACTGGGACCTGTCGGAACAGGAACCAAACGCGGGGGTCAAACGGTGGATGGAAGACCTGAACAAAGTCTACAGTGCGGAACCGGCCCTCTACGAACTGGATTTCTCCAGCGGGGGTTTCCGTTGGGTCGACGCCAGGGACAGGGACGCCAGCGTGATATCATTCCTCCGCTTCGGCAAGGCCGACGGGGGGGCGATACTGGCGGTCTGCAACTTCACCCCCATCCCGAGGTACGGATACGTCCTGGGGGTGCCCTTCGGGGGACGCTGGGAGGAGGTCCTGAACAGCGACGCCGGGGTATACGGGGGGAGCGGCACGGGCAACCTGGGCGGTGTCGAGGCCGTGGATGAGCCTTCCCACGGGTTCCCTTTCAGGGTCGCCCTCACGCTGCCGCCGCTCGGGGTGGTGCTTTTGAAGGGCAAGAAAGGCAAAAGCGTGACTCGTGACTTGTAACTCGTGACTCGGAAATCGTGAATCCCAGGATCAAGAGCGTGAGAAGTGAGAAGAAACAAGGCGGCAGGAGACAGGAAATTAAAAATCAAAACTTTTTTCACCACAGAGGACGCAGAGGAGGGCAAGAGAGAGAACCAGGATTTTTTGGGGTTTAAAGCAAGTCACGAGTAACGAGTTACGAGTCACGAGTCACAAGTTACGGCTCTTTCCACCGCAGAGGGCCGCAGAGAGGATCAAAAACCTTTTTTATGTGAAAATCCAGTTCCAAGACATTTTAGCCGCAGGAAAAACCAAAGGCGTTGGGGTCAGACCTTGATTTTGAGCAATTGTGCTACAAAACAACGATGGCGTGAGCGGCGAACAGTTCGTAAAGGCCTTTCAGATCATTTCAGGGGAGTGCGTTATAGATGATATTTTCCAGGTTTTCCCTTTCCGTTGAGGCCCTTCGGGTAGAGGCAGGGGGCGTCAGTTTGTCGTGCCCCTGCGTTTCACATCAAAGGTATTGCCTCTCAGGGCCTTCAAGATGACAAGGTACGTCTGCATTCACGGGCACTTTTACCAGCCTCCCAGGGAGGACCCCTGGACCGGCAGGATCGACCGCCAGAAGAGCGCCCTTCCTTTCCACGACTGGAACGAACGGATCACCATCCAGTGCTACGCACCCAACGCGGCCGCAAGGCTCCTGGACGGCAAGGGAAAGGTGCGCCGCACCCTCAACAATTATTCCCGCATCAGTTTCAACTTCGGGCCCACGCTGCTCTCCTGGGTGGAGAAGGCTAGCCCCGAGACCTATTCGTCCATACTGGCCGCGGATGCCGAAAGTGCGAGCCGTTTTTCCGGCCACGGCGGCGCCATGGCCCAGGCATACAGCCACTTGATCATGCCATTGGCATCGTCACGGGACAAGAGGACCCAGGTGGTCTGGGGTATTAAGGATTTTCGTCACCGTTTCGGAAGGGACCCCGAGGGCATGTGGCTTCCCGAGACGGCCGTTGACCTGGAAACCCTGGATATCATGGCCGAAGAGGGGCTCCTCTTCACGGTGCTGGCGCCGCACCAGGCCAGCCGGGTGCGTGAAGGCGGGTCGTGGAAGGACGTTCCAGCAGGGAAGGTGGACACTGCGGTCCCTTACCTGTGCTCCCTGCCTTCAGGCAGGACCATGGCAATATTCTTTTACAACGGCCCCGTTGCCCACGATATAGCCTTCGGAGGTCTCTTGAAGGACGGAGGGCTTTTTGCCCGGAGAATGATCGAAGGAGCCTCGGGTAAGGGAGTTCGTCTTTCACACGTGGCCGTCGATGGTGAGACCTTCGGCCACCACCACCGATTCGGTGAGATGGCTCTTGCCTACTGCCTGGAGACTATCGAGGAGGGGCAGGATGCCAGGCTTACCGTCTACGGGGAGTTCCTCGAGAAGTTCCCTCCGGTCAAAGAGGTTGAAATAGCCCCGAATACATCGTGGAGCTGTTCCCACGGGGTGGAAAGGTGGCGTTCGGACTGCGGCTGCCGGGCAGGGGATCACCCGGAGTGGGAGCAGATGTGGAGGGGGCCCCTGAGGGAGGCCCTGGACGGCCTCAGGGCGGAAGTGGATACCCTTTTCGATGAGGAAGGGGCCAGGGTTTTCGACGACCCGTGGAAGGCCAGGGACGGGTATATAGATGAGATCCTGTCGGGAGAGAGAAAGCACCGGGGGAAGGCGCTGAAGCTTCTGGAGATGGAACGTAACGCCATGCTCATGTACACGAGCTGCGGGTGGTTCTTCGACGACATTTCGAGGATCGAGACCCTGCAGATACTCCGGTATGCGGAGAGGACGGCGGAACTGGCCGGGGAGGTCTCGGGCCGTGATCTCATGGGGCCTTTCCTGGAGGCCCTCGAGAAGGTGCCGGGAAATACGGAAGAGATCCC
>CAZAMZ010000130.1:0-5215 GCA_964486375.1 uncultured Synergistaceae bacterium
CTTCAACTATTTCGCGCTGCTGGGATGGAACCCCGGCGACGACAGGGAGATATTCTCCAGGGAAGAAGCCGTGAAGATGTTCGACCTCGCCAGGGTCGTCAAGAAGGCCGCAGTGTTCGACATGGACAAGCTGAACTTCGTGAACCAGGCCCATATCGGCAAGATGCCCCCGATTGAAAAGGCAAGGCACACCATCCCGTTCTGGAAAGAGGCGGGCCTGAAACCGGAAGAGCGAAGCGAAGAATGGCTGGGGGGTGTTCTCGACCTGCTCGAGGGCAGGGGGCAGACCTTCAGGGAACTTGCGGAGTACACCGACTATTTCCTGTCATTCGAGCCGGTAAAGCTTCGCTACAATGCTTCAGATATCAATGTGGAGCACCGGGAGACGCTGAAGAAGTTCTACTCCCACATGCTCGACATTCCTTCCTGGCAGCCCGAAGAACTGGAGGTCTCTGCCAAGTCCTGGTGCGACGAGAACGGGGTGAGGCTGAAGGACGTGGCCATGCCCCTCCGATGGGCACTGACCGGGCGGAAGGTAAGCCCGGGTATATTCCACGTGGCCGTGTTCCTGGGCCGCGAAGAGGTCAGGATCAGGCTCTCGTTTTTCGGGCTGGTATAGGGAAATCGCCGGTGTAACAAAAAGGGGCGCCCACGGGGACGCCCCTTTTTTCGCGGTTCTTCAGTATTTTTTCAGGAATTTGCCCAGGATCCTTCCCGGGTCCTGGGGCGATCCCATCAGCGAATAACAGCCGAGGGCGTGTATGAATTCCGCGGGGTAGTCCATCTGCCCCCAGACCTCGAAACCCCTGGAAGACAGGCCTGCCATGCCGACGTCGTGATATGCCGAGGGATTCTTTATATCGCCCTCGGCCTGGCTGCAGGCTATCACCAGGGGCCTTTCCCCAGGGCCATAGGCGGCAGCGACGCGGTCCAGAAGCCCGGTGGGTGCGTTCCCTGCCCCGAAGCCGACGATGCCGAGTATCTTTTCATCCCCCGACAGGAGGGGCTCCGTACCGGGGGAACAGAAGAGCCAGCGGATGCCCCGCCCGGCCTCTCGTGCCTCTTCGGGGGTGGTCTCCAGGATCTTTTTCAAGGAATGGGGGGTTCTCCCCCTTGGATGAGGCATGTCAGCGATCTCCCCTTCCCTGGCCCACTCGGGAGTAAAGTAGAGTGGCAGGGTTCCGACGGGGATGAAGGCATCGGGATGCTGTGCCCTGGCCTTGTGGGCCCTGTTCCCCTGTATGAGTTTCCAGTTGCAGTAGATCCAGACCCCTGTCAGGTCGGAGCACACTACCTGGGCAGCGCCCCGCATGTTCACGGTAACGTCTTCGGGGGTGTAGTCCAGGGTGAGCTGGCTTCCCGTCAGGACTATGGGTATCCCCACTCCCGAGAAGCACAGGCTGAGCCACGCCGATGAGTGGGCCATCGTGTCGGTGCCGTGAAGGATGAGAACACCGTCGATGCCCCTTTTGACGGCATCGTCTATCGCCGCGGTCATCTCCACCCAGTGACCCGGGTCGAGGTTGGAGCTGTCGAGCCCGGGTATCCCCCAGGGTTCGATGCATTCGACCTCCATCTCCTTTTCGGCAAAAAAGGCGGAGATATTTTCATGGAGGGACTTCGTGACCGACGGATCCGGCCCCTTCCTGTCGCCCAGGAATCCGCTGGCGATAGTGCCTCCGGTGAAGATAACCATAACCTTTCCCATAGGGCACCTCCGAAAAAAAGGGCGGGACCACGATCTGCCGCGGTCCCGCCCGTGTCTGCCTTACCCTGCCCTATTTCGGGCTTATCGCCTTTACGGGGCAGGCCTCCGCACAGGCCGAACAGCCGATGCACTTGTTCTCGTCGATGACGTGCTTTTCCTTGATCTTACCAGAAATGGCCTCGACAGGGCACACCTTGGAGCACTTTGTACAGCCGATGCACTTGTCCGGATCTATGACGTACTTGACGGTTTCGGCGGCTGCCGGCTCCTGTGCCCCTTTAGCCTTTCTGACCGCAGGTCTTTTGCCGGAATCCTTTACGATCTGTTTCTTGCGGTCGTAGGAGGAAAAGGCAAAATCATGGGTCATCCAGATGCATGACACGGGGCATATCTCCGTGCACTGGGCGCAGAAACAGCACCGGTCCATGTGGAACTGGACCTTCTTTTCCTCCTCGAGGGATTCGATCGCGTTGGCCGGGCATACCTTTATGCACATTTTGCAGCCAATGCAGGTTTTTTTGTCGTAACCGATCTTCCCCCTGAATCCTTCAGGGGTCTGGACCGGGTCGTTGAGCTTTATCTTGCCCTCCGCCGCGGCTTTGAGGACCTCGGTCAGGTTGTCGGGCATGTGGGCCACCGGGAACGGGTTGGTTGCCGGGTCCTCGGCCCACTGCCTGAGAAGCTGTATCATCATCCTGTTTAGCATTCCCAACCCCCCTAGAGGATCACGTCGAGGGACAGAAGGACCATCCCCGCCAGTGAGAGCCCGGCGATGTGGAACCAGTAGAACTGGGACGCCTGCCAGATCTTGTACCGGCCGAAGGCTGTCCGGATCAGGGTAACCCCGAGGATCTGCATGAGGAACACCTTTACCCAGAAGAAAACGAAATCCGCGAGAAAGAGCATGGCTCCCTGGAGCCCGAAATACTTGCCTATGGTCCAGGGAAAGAAGAGGGAAACGACAACGGCGCACATGACCAGTGTCCTCAGCGAGAAAGCTATCTTCATCATGGCGAGGTTGCGGCCTGAATATTCGCAGATGAGCCCTTCCAGGATCTCCGTCTTGGCCTCGGCAATATCCATGGGAACCTTGCCGACCTCGGCGGGAACAACGGCGAGCAGCGCTACGAGAAGGCAGATAAGCCCGAAGACACCGGTCCAGCCCACAACGCTCCAGACGGGCATTCCCACGAAGGTCTCCAGGCTGAAAGGCTCGCCCGGCATGCCCGAGCGGTAGGAAAACCACGCAAGGGTGACGATGACCACCGCGAGGGGAAGTTCATAGCTCATCATGAGGGTCATCTCCCGCTGGGCGCCGACGTTGGCGTAGGTGGAACCGCTGGCGAAGCCGCCTATCGCCATGGCAACGGCGGAAAGACCCAGCAGGTACAGGATCAGGATCAGGTCGCCGCTCCCGGAAAGTATGGGCGGGAGGGAGCCCATGGGAACATAGAGCAGGATCATCAGGGCTGCAGCGGCGGAGACCCAGGGTGCCCCGTTGAAGGCCCATGGTATGGCACGGCGGGGTACTATGTTCTCCTTGCCAAGGAGTTTGAGTATGTCGAAAAAGGGCTGGAACAGGGGCGGCCCAAGCCTGAGCTGCATCCTGGCGTGGATGATCCGGTCGACTCCCTCGAAGACCAGCGAAAGAAGCGACGCAAAGGAAAGAAGCGCCACCCCGGCTATTATCTTGAAATGAAGAAGATTCATGATCCCATCATCCTCCTCGTCTTTTCGCGGCAGCGTTCGATGAGATCCGCCTTGGTCACTACCTGTTCCCTGCCGCTGGACCTGTCGGTGACGACCATCCTCTCCATGCAGGAGACGCAGGGGTCGATGCTGTTTATTATCAGGGGCGAATCGGCCAGGTCGTTGTCCCTGAACATGATCGGCCACGATACTGCGTTGGCATAGGTCGGGGCCCGTACCTTCCACCAGGTTATGTTCTCCTGCCCGGCGGTGAGCCTGACGGCGTGGGTGTCGTCGCCCCTGGGTCCTTCAATGATCCCCCAGCCTGTACCGTCGGCCTGCTTCAGGTAATTCATCAGTTTGGGAAGTTTGGGCTCCCACATGAGATCCCCCGTGGGCAGACCGGAAAGGATATTCTCCAGGATCTCTATGGACTGGTAGACCTCAAGCACCCTGACAAGGAACCGGTCGAAAACGTCCCCGTAGACCTCACCTGTGTGGTCCTGCGGTACCAGGGGCTTGATGTCCATGTCGCAGTAGGCCTCGTAGGGGGAGGACCATCGCAGGTCCACCCTGAGGCCGCTTCCGCGGGCCGTAGGACCCAGGGCGCAGTGGGAAACGGCATCCTCCCTTGAGAGGACGCCCACGTTGCGCATCCTGGCTTTTGCTATGGGGTCCTGGGTGACTACGTCGTAGAATATGCCGAATTCGTTCCTGTACAGGTCTATCATTTCGCGGATGACTTTTTCCACAGCGGGAGTAAGGTCCCTGCGCACACCCCCGATGGTCCCGGTGCCGTAGTTTACACGGTTGCCGGTGAGGGCCTCGAGGACGTCCATTACCTTCTCCCTGAGGATCATACCCAGGTGGAACGCCGAGTCATAGCCGAAGGTGTAGCAGGCTACCCCGGCCCATAGTATATGGGAGTGGATCCTCTCGAGTTCGAGCACGAGGGTCCGGATGTATTGCGCCCTGGCCGGGACCTCTATCTTTGCGGCGTCCTCTACTGCCCGGACAAAAGCAATAATGTGGGTGAAAGAACAGATGCCGCAGATGCGCTCCGCCAGGTAGATGATCTGGATCGGGTTGCGGTCGCGGGCCATGAACTCGATGCCCCTGTGAATGGCCCCGGGGCGTATCGTGGCATCGATGATGCGCTCCCCGTCGACGTCAAGCCAGGCCGTGATGGGTTCCTTCAGACCAACGTGGACCGGGCCGATCGGCACTTTATAGGTTTTGTTAGATCCTTCTGCCATACCGGCACCTCCTAGGAGAGTTCCCTGATGTCTTCGGGCTTGGGGCCGGTTTCGTCCCTTCGCCAGGGCTTGATGTCCTCGTTCCAGTCCTCGGGGAGGAAAATAAGCGCCTTGTTGGGGAGACCGTCGAAATCTACACCTAACATCTCGCGGATCTCCCTCTCGCTGTACTCGATCCCCGGTATCCATTGCCATAGGGAGGGCATGACCAGGTCATTCTTGGGGACATCCACCGTCACGGTTACCCCCAGGCGCTTCCCCCGGCCGGCACAGCGAAAAAGGGAAAAGTGGTAGTTGAGCTGCACCGCCTCGCCGATATCGTCGCCGGAGGTGATGTGGAAATGGAGGAAATCGAGTTCCCTCAAAAGGTCGACAAGGTCAAGGAACCGTGACTTTTCGACCTGGACCCAGAGGCTCTGGTACCCCGCCTGGTGCTGGACCCCGCCGTTGTAATCCCTGAGCTCCATATCTTCGGAGAATTTGCGGAACCTTCTCTTGAGCAGGGACAGGACCTTTTCGGGGCTCATTATCTCGTCGGTGTAATCGGCACAGCGAGGCTTCA
>CAZAMZ010000131.1:0-5196 GCA_964486375.1 uncultured Synergistaceae bacterium
CTACCCTACGCTGGCGGTACGCCAGCTAGGGCAGAGCGAAGCCTACCGAGGTGATCCAACGAGGTACTTCGTCTGCGCCCTCTGTGGTGAAATCTTTTCCCTTGGGTTTTGGATTCTGCTCTCCCGTTCACCGTTCATTGTTTACCGTTTACACAATTGATTGTTCCTTTTCTGCCGACTGCCGCCTTGGTTTAAACCTTCCCTTCAAACTTCTAAAGTCCTCTCATCTGTATTCCATAAGCCCTTTCGCAGTACTCACGGACAACCCTGTGGGTGTTGAAGTAGCTGGCGTTCAGCGCGATGGCCCCCCTCATGACCTTGCCCCACTCTCCGGGCCGGTCATAAAAGGTGGGGATTATTACCTTTTCAAGTTTTTCCAGGAAGTCGTCAAGATCCACCGATTCGTCGTACTGATCGTCAATGGTCTCCGAGGGAGCCGGACCGATGCTCCAGCCCGTAACTCCCTCGACCCACCCCTCGATCCACCATCCGTCAAGAACGGAAAAGTTGGGTATCCCGTTGAGGGCGCACTTCATTCCACTGGTACCTGAGGCTTCCCTGGGGCGGATGGGGTTGTTGAGCCAGAGATCAACACCCTGGACGAGCAGCGCGGCCTTTTCCATGTCGTAATCCTCAAGAAAGACCACCGGTATGTCCTTGCCCACCATGTTCTGGGCCTCGCAGAGAAGTTTCTTAAGGATCTCACGGGCAGGCTCGTCGTTGGGGTGGGCCTTCCCTGAAAAGATGAACTGGGCCTTCCCACCCGCCGCCTTGACAAGGCGTGCGGTATCCCGGAGGATCAGGTCTGCCCTCTTGTACTGGGCGACCCTTCTCGCAAAACCTATCGTAAGCCTTTCGGGATCCAGTTTTTTGCTGGTCTTCTCCTCAACGTAGTCAAGGAGTCTCTTCTTCGCAGGAGCATGGGCGGCCCGGACCTCATCCACAGGGATCTGGACGGCCTTGACAAGTCGTTCGGGTGCGTTGTCCCAGCCGGGGATATGTTTTGTGAACATCTTCTCCATCTCGGGACTCACCCATGTCAGGGTGTGGATACCGTTGGTTATGCAGTCCACGTCATCTCTTCCGTACATGGCCCGGCTCACCTCGGTATGTTTTTGAGAGACGCCGTTGATGTAACGGCTGTAACGGAGCGCGATCTCCGTCATTGACACATTATCCGTAGGCATCATTCTTCTTAGACGTTTCGCCATCGAGGGGATCATGGATCTGTTGATCATATCCCAGGTAAAGTTGTCGTGCCCTGCTGAAACCGGGGTATGGGTGGTGAAGATGTTTTTTTCGCGCACCCTTTCGTAGTTCTCGTAGCCCATCTCCCTGATCAGTTCCAGGGCGAGAAAGGCTGCATGACCCTCGTTGAGGTGGTAGTCGTCGATATTGGTGTAGCCCAGGTCGCGGAGCATCCTCAATCCTCCCGACCCGAGGATGATCTCCTGGCAGAGCCTGTAGCGTTCGTCACCTCCGTAGAGGTACCATGTCAGTTCCCTGTCTTCAGCGATATTGCCCTCGGAATCGGTGTCCAGGAAGTAAATGGGGACAGTGAATCCCGTCCTGCCCTGCAGTTCCAGGGACCATGCCCGAACCTTCACTACCCGTTCTTCTATCATTACGGTAACTTCGTTGGGCAGGAGGGTGAGTTCCTTTTCCGGATCCCAATCCACGGGGAGTGCCTTCTGGATGCAGTCTTCGAAGGACTGGCGAAAATATCCCTTCCGGTAGAGCAGCGTAACACCGACCATGGGGACGCCCAGGTCGGCGGCGCTCTTCAGAATATCCCCGGCAAGTATCCCCAGGCCCCCGGAATATGTCGGGATACTGTTTTTTACCCCTATCTCCATTGAGAAATAGGCCACTGTCCGGAAAACCGGATCCTGCTCCATCATGAAACGGAGCGAATGCCCTATGTCGTTGCCGTATATCATTTTCGGCATTTTCAGGTTACCTCCCCGCTCTTTCAATTAAGCCCGGTATCATTAATTATCTCACTTGACCCCTCTTTGCCCTAATCTGCTGGAACCTTTCTTTTATACTTGACGGTCATTTCCGCCAGTTCCCCGGCAGGGGCACTTGACAGCTGATCTTCCGTTATCCTCCACAGCCAGTTCCCTGTCCTTCTGCCGGGAGTATTGAACCTGGCTTCGCTTCCAAGACCCAGGACATCCTGCATGGGATAGACGGCAAGCCTTGCAGGGGAAGCCATGGCTATCCGTATCATCTCCATGGAGACATTGTCCCTGGTGACGTGTTTCCCTGCGATAATAGAAAGCTGTTCCCTGGCCTCGGCTCCGGCCTCGGACGCGAACCAGCCCCGGGTGGTATTGTTGTCGTGGGTCCCGGTGAAGACACAGGCATTCTCAACGTGATTCGCCGGTGCGTAAGGGCTCTTCCCGAGATCATCACCGAAGGCGAACTGCAGAACCAGTGTTCCTGGAATGCCAAGTTGGCGGATG
Source organism: uncultured Synergistaceae bacterium (assembly GCA_964486375.1). Lineage (GTDB taxonomy): Bacteria > Synergistota > Synergistia > Synergistales > Thermovirgaceae > UBA4066. The sequence goes on from CAZAMZ010000131.1 coordinate 2,469, forward strand.
TACTCTTTCACGTCGGGAGTTATGTACCCCAGGTCTTCGGCAATAAAGGGCATGCCGGGGAAGTTTTCCTTCACCTTACGGAAATACGCTTCCGGCGAAGCTTTGACCCATTCTCCCTTGACCGCGGTTCTTTCATGGGCCGGAATGGACCAGAACTTCACAAGTCCCCGAAAATGGTCGATCCGGACCATATCGAAGAGGGAGAGGGCCCGGGAGAACCTCTGGATCCACCAGCTGAATCCCTCCTTCTCCAGCACATCCCACGTGTAGACAGGGTTGCCCCACCTCTGTCCCTTTTTCGAGAAATAGTCCGGAGGTACCCCTGCTACTCTTTTGGCCCTGCCAGTGGGGTCAAGATCGAACAGGTTTCGGTGGGCCCACACGTCTGCGCTGTCGTGGCTGACGTAGACCGGCAGATCCCCGATGATGGTTATTCCTTTCTCCCCGCAGAATTCCTTGAGCCTTTTCCACTGTTTTTCGAAAAGAAACTGCAGGAACCTGGTTCGCTCTATCTCACCGGCAAGATCCTCCCGGGCTTTTTCCATGGATCTTTCGTTCCTGTCCCTTAATGCCCCGGGCCATTGGTACCAGGGGGATCCGCCAAGGTGTCTTTTCAGCGAAACGAAAAGGGCAAAATCATCGAGCCATTCCCGATTCTGTTCACAGAATCGGTCGAACTCCCTGTACCTTGAGGAGGTAAACCTTTCGAAGGCTTTCCAAAAGAAACCTTCCTTGATCCGGGCCGAACCGGCATGATCGCAGCTTGCATTGGATAAGGGCTCATGAATATCCAGGTCTGAATGATCAAGAAATCCGTCTTCTGCAAGGAGTTCTGGGTTAATGTAAAGGGGGTTGCCGGCAAATGCAGAAAGGCCGCTGTAAGGGGAGTTACCCTGTCCGGGGTCTGTGGGCGAAAGAGGAAGGATCTGCCAGAGGCTCTGTCCCGCCGAAGCCAGGAAATCAACGAAGCGATCGGCTCCCCTCCCCAGATCTCCTGTCCCCCACCTTGAAGGGAGGGAGGAAATGTGGAGAAGTATGCCGCAGCGCCTTTCAGTTCCGTCAGGAATGATTCTTTTCGATATCATCTGTCGATTTTACAGGAAAACCGTTGCCATGTTTGACCCTCTGAGAGCTCAGTATGTATACTTCACTTCATCCGGGGGTATTTTTAAATGAAGGGAACGGAACCGACCTGGAGGCTTGACAAGGTTTTCAAGACCTACGACATGGGGGAGGTCAAGGTGGAAGCCCTCAGGGAGTCCTCCCTGGATATCCCCAAGGGCGAACTGCTTGTGATCCTGGGTCCAAGCGGATCCGGCAAAAGCACCCTTCTGAACCTTCTCGGCGGGATGGACACGCCCTCCGGGGGCGATGTGTGGTTCATGGAAGAGAATCTGTCCTCTGCCGGTGATCGGCAACTGACCCGATACCGCCGCAATGTTGTCGGCTTCGTCTTTCAGTTCTTCAACCTGATCCCCGATCTTACCGCCCGCGAGAACGTTGAGATCGCCGCTGAACTGGTGGTATCTCCCCTCCCCTCCGATGAGGTGCTGGACCGGGTCGGAATGGCCGATCGCATGGATCACTTCCCCTCCCAGATGAGCGGAGGGGAACAGCAGCGCGTAGCCATAGCCCGTGCGCTGGTCAAGAACCCGCTGCTTCTCCTCTGCGACGAACCTACGGGATCCCTTGACGCGTCAACGGGAAGGCTAATACTTGCACAGCTGAACGAGATAAACCGCAAATTCGGCACCACCGTCGTGGTAGTTACCCACAACGCCGCCATTGCCGATATGGCCCGCCGGGTTGTCAGAATGAGCAGCGGAAGGATAGTCGAGGAAAGATACAACGAAGAACCCCTTCCGCCTGAAAGGATCTCCTGGTAATGCCGGTACTGCTGAAGAAACTTCTGAGAACTATCCGCTCCACCCTCGGACAGTTCATCGCTTCGTCGGTGGTGATCGCCACCGGGATCATGGCCTTCGTAACCATGACGGCCATGTCGGATAACCTCGTAAGGTCCAGGGATTCCTTCTACCGGGAGACCGACTTCGCCGATCACTTCTTCCATGTTGTCAGGGCTCCCGAGGGGATCCTTTCGCGGATCGAAGCCGTACCGGGGGTCCTTCGCTCGTCGGTGAGGATCCAGAAAGACGTACCTGTGCTGAATGACGGGGGCGAAAGGACCACGTTGCGCCTCACGGGCTACCCCCTTCCGGACGACAGGGAACTGAACCGGGTAAAGGTGCTGTCTGGCAGGATCTTCGAAAAGTACCCCGAGGGCGGAGCGGTTGAGGTCCTGCTGAACAGACAGTTCGCCGAAGCTCACGGCTTCATGCGGGGAGACACCATCGACATCGCCGCAGAAGGCAGGCGCAAGACCCTTACCATCACGGGAACGGCTGCTGGAGCGGATTTCGTCTACGCGGTAAAGGACGCGGCTTCGATGCTGGAGGATCCTTCATCCTTCGGAGTGGCCATCCTCCCACAGAACCAGATCCAGCAATTATTGGGTGAAAGGGGATCCATCAACCAGGTGCTGGTCCGATTCAACCCCGGGGCGGACCGGATCAGGGCCGTCAGGGATATCGAGAACATCCTCGAACCTTACGGCAGCCTTGCCAACTACCAGCAGAAAGACCAGATCAGCGAGGCCATACTCCGAGGAGAACTGAACCAGCTCAAGGCCTTCGCCAGGTTCCTCCCCACGGGCTGTCTCGGCATCGCC
>CAZAMZ010000132.1:0-5188 GCA_964486375.1 uncultured Synergistaceae bacterium
GAGAAGAGCGACCCCGCCGGGAGAATGGGTTACGGCATCTTCGAAAGATCGTGGTCCCTGACAGCCCTGATGGCCCTCGAGAGGACAACGCTGAACATGGAATGGCCCGAGGGTTTTGAACTTCTGAAAGAGGCCCGGGAGAGTTCCGGCCGGGTGCTGATAGTCTACCGCGGAGGCAACGGGACGATAACAGAAAGGGTCATCGAACCCACAGGGCTTGTCAGGATCGGAGGCAGGATCATGCTCGAGGCCTGGTGCGGCCTCCGGGGCGAGAGCCGAACCTTCAGGTTCGACAGGATACTGGAGATACGCCCGCAGGAGAAGTAGCAAAAGACCCCGCCTGAGCGGGGCCTTTTATTGTTAAGTGGCGCGCCGGACAGGAGTCGAACCCGTAACCTTCGGATCCGTAGTCCGATGCTCTATCCAATTGAGCTACCGGCGCGCAATGCGTGAAACCATTTGGCGGTGGGACAGGGATTCGAACCCTGGAGGGAGGTTTAAGCCCCCCTACTCGCTTAGCAGGCGAGTGCCTTCAGCCGCTCGGCCATCCCACCAGGCGCAAATCATGCGCGGTCTATTCTATGCACCCTTAAGGGGTGTGTCAAGAACGCCTCCGGCAGTTATTCAGAGGCTTCTTCTTCCTGTTGTGCTTCTGTCTCCCCACCGGTTTCCCCTTCAACTTCTTCCTGCGGCGGGACTTCGAAGAACTCGGGGGCAAGGATCTTTATGTTGGCCTGCTGAAGGAGACCTTCAAGGTACTCGTTCTGAACGCCATGCCTCTTCTGCTGGGCGATCATGTTCCTGATCTCGGCATTTGCCTCGTCGAAGGTGGCTATGGTCTCTTCTTTTTTCTCCAGCTTGATGACCACGGCAAAGTCGTTATCTGCCACGGCGATGGGCTCGGAGACCTTGCCGATCGGGGTGTCCGCAATTGGCTTGAGGAGCCCTTCCTCCAGATCGCGAAGGGTCACGAAGGCCGGCTCCCCGGAAAGGGTATAGTCGATGGCGGATTCCTTGTACCCCTCCATCGCTTCGTCCCAGTTCTTTCCGTCGTCAAGCGCCTTTTTGACGGCTTCGGCTTCCTCCCGGGTCTTGAAACGGGCGAACATCACACTGTACCCCTCGGGCTGACGGAAGAAAAGATCTTTAGTCTCCTCGTAGAATTCCAGCGCTTCTTCGTCGGTAACTTCGACATTACCGGCGCTGGCGTCGAGGACCATTCTCTGGGCTAACTGCACCCGGATCTGCTCCTGGAGATCCTTCATCTTGATGCCGCTGTTGTCCATGTACTGCTGGAAGGCCTCCTTTGTCGGGAACTGCCCCTCTATACGCTTGACGGCAGCATCGATCTCCTCTTTGGGGACCTCTATCTTCTGCCTTTTTGCCTCCAGCTGGAGCATGTGCTGCATGGCTATGCTGTTAAGCACCTGCTTGCGCATGGAGACAATGGACTCGACTGAGAGGTCCGACTGACCGGTCTGCTGGGCGTAGTTCCTGACCCCCATGACTATGTGGGAGGCCATGACCTGCTCGCCGCCTATGCTCGCTACGGGAAAATCTCCCTCGACACCCTGGGGGCCTGAAGGCCTGCTCCCCCTGGTGATGTACATGCCAAAGATGGAGGCCACGAAAACGATCACAACTACGATCATAATGGCCCGGGTCCTGGTCCTTAAAGCCTGCATTATCACGATGTATCTTCCTCCTTACCCTTCTGCAACAGAGGGGAATCCTGTTTTTTTCAGCGTGTACAATAATACGTTCCAGCCCTTGCTCTGTCAAAGGTATTTTTATCAGATATCCTCGAAGGAGTTCCCTCTTTTCACCTGGACTTCCAGCGGCACCGAAAGGCTAGCCGCCCCCTCCATTGAATCCCTGAGGATCTTCGACACGGTTTCGCCTTTATCAGGCGGGCACTCGACAACAAGGGAATCGTGCACCTGCAGGACCAGCGGGGCTTCGATCACCGCTTCCCCTATCGCCCTGTAATAACGCACCATTGCAACCCGGGCTATGTCGGCGGCGCTTCCCTGGAGGGGTGTGTTCACAGCCACCCTCTCTATGGCCCCGGCACCCCTGCCTTCAACGGTGGAGACTTCCGCGAGGGGGCGGATCCTTCCGAAGAGCGTGGTCGTGAAACCCCTCTCTTTGGCCTCCCTGGCGGACCCCTCCATGTAATCCCTTACCCTGGGGAAGGCCTGGAAGTACCTGTCAATGACCGACGCGGCTTCTTCCCTCCCTATGCCCATCCTCTGAGAGAGGCCGTGGACCCCCATGCCGTAAAGAAGGCCGAAGTTGACTACTTTGGCCATTCTTCTCTGCTCCGGGGTGACTTCGCCGTCACTGCCGCCGAAGATCCAGTAGGCCGTTTCGGAATGGATGTCCCGACCCTGGGCAAAGGCGTCCTTCAGGCGGTCCTCGCCGCAGATGTGCGCCAGGATCCTGAGTTCCACCTGGGAATAGTCCCCGGCCAGGAAGATGTTGCCCTCGATGCGGGGTTTCAGAGCCTGCCTGAGTCTGCCGGCCCAGTTGCCGAAGGCCGGGAGATTCTGCAGGTTTGGGTCGCGGCTGCTAAGGCGGCCCGTCCCTGTAACGGTGTGTTCGAGGGTCGTGTGAACACAGCCCGTGTCGGGGTCGATCCCCTTCAAAAGGGGCTGGATGAACCCGGTGATGACCTTGGTTATCTCCCTGTATTCCAGCAGCATTTTCGGGACTTCGGGATCCCCTTCTGGAAGTGCTGCCAGTTCTTCGAGGACCGAGACATCGGTTGAGAGACCTGTTTTTATCTTTTTTACGGGGGGGAACCCCAGTTTTTCGAAAAGGAGCCAGGCCACCTGTTTCGGGGAGTTGAGGTTGACGTGGGTCTCTACCCGGACGTCGATACCGGCGGATATCTCACCGGTACGCAGGTCGAGTTCCTCCCCCAGTTTCGCGAGAAGCCCCTTGTCGATCCTTACACCGTGGCGTTCTATGGAAGCCAGCACGGGGCAGAGCGGAGTGTCAATTTCCATCATGACTTTCGAAAGGTCGAAGGAGTTTATACCGGGCTCCAGTGCCCGGCGTGCCCTCCATAGCCCCGAGGTCTCTTCCGGTTCGGCGGAGATCCTTCCTGACGCCGCCCTCTCGGGGTGGAGAGCGTACCGCGCAAGCCTTACGTCCCAGACATTGTCAGGATTGCCGAACAGGGTCGGCACGGCTGAGCATATCTCCTTGTAGCCGCTGGTGGTCACCCTTCCTTTTTTCGCCCAGAGGGATATCCTGTCCAGCACTTCCGGCGATGCCTCACCCTTCCAGTATTCCCCCCCAGGGGAACAGAGACAGACCTCGTCCATGGTGAACCTCTGGGGGTATTCCCCGGAACCGGTCCATCCGAAGGCCAGTTCTTCCTTCTCAAGGACCTTTTCAAGGGAGGTTTCTTTCAGTTCGAGCGCTGAGGGCTCATGACCAGCGGCGGATGCTGTTTCGGCCGTTTCTCCAAGCAGCCGTTCCGCCAGTTTTTTGAGGGCGAATCGCTCGAAAAGAGCCGCCAGTTCGTCCCTTTTCATGGCCCCGACGGCAAGGTCTTCCGCTTCGAGCGGTTCATCAAGCCGCAGCCTGGTGAGTTCAAGGCTGGCAAAGGCGGTCTCCCTTCCCTCTTCGAGTTTACTGCGGAGGGCCGGCTTCAGACTGTCGAGGTTATCGTATACACCTTCAAGGGAACCGTGTTCTGCCAGGAGGGAGCGGGCTGTCTTGTCGCCTACGCCTTTAATGCCGGGGACGTTGTCGACGCTGTCGCCCACCATGGCGAGGTAGTCGGCCATAGCCTCCGGGGGGAAGCCGTAGTCCTCGCGAAAGCTTTCAGGTGTCCAGGCACGGAATTCGCTTACTCCCTTCAGGGGACGCATGACGGAGAGACCTTCCGCCAGGACCTGGAAAATATCCTTGTCAGCGGTCAGGATCACCACCCGGTAACCCTTTTTCACCGCGGATCTGGCAGTGGAGGCTATCACATCGTCGGCCTCGATACCGGGCTTTTCGATGACCGGCAGGCCAAGGTCCTCCGAGAATTCCTTTATGAAAGGAAGCTGGACCTTGAAATCCGGGGGAGTGGGCTGCCGCCCCTCCTTGTAGGCTTCATAGGCCTCGTGCCGGAAGGTAGGCCCGGGAGCGTCGAAGACCACGGCGGCAAGATCGGGTTTGACATCCTCCATGGTTTTGAGGAGCATATTTGCGTAACCCAGGAGGGCGTTGGTCGGTGTCCCGTCCGGGGCCGTGAGCTCCGGGAGGGCGAAGAAGGCCCGGAACGCAAGGCCGTGGCCGTCCACTAGAAGGATAGTCTTTTCAGGCAACTGCCCCATCTCCTTTGAGAGGGAATTTTGGGGTATACTGCTGTTCGGCTCTGATGTTATTCGGCTCTTATGCTAACGGATAGGATACCACCAGGGAAGGATGAACTGAAATGAATTCGACCACCAGGGTACGTTTTGCACCCAGCCCCACAGGGGCGCTCCATATAGGCGGCGCCCACACTGCGCTCTTCAACTGGCTCTGGGCCCGCAGGAACGGGGGGGCCTTTGTCCTGCGCATAGAGGACACCGACCTGATCCGTTCCACCAGCGAGTACGAAAGGACGATACTCCAGGGGCTGAACTGGCTGGGCCTAGACTGGGACGAGGGGCCGGACGCGGGCGGAAGCCACGGACCATACAGGCAGTCCGAGAGAAAGGAAATATACATGGAGCACGCCATGAGGCTCGTCGGATCGGGACAGGCCTACCGCGAGGGCGAGGCGGTGATATTTGCGGTGCCCCAGGGAAAGACGGTTGCCTTTGACGACGTTGTCTACGGACATATCGAGATGGCCAGCGACACCCTCAAGGATATCGTTCTTATAAAGAGCGACGGCTTCCCCACCTACAACTATGCCGTCGTGGTGGACGACCACACCATGGAAATTTCCCATGTGATCAGGGGCGAGGACCATATCTCCAACACCCCCAAGCAGATACTTCTCTACGAGGCCCTCGGGTGGGAAGTGCCGGCCTTCGCGCACCTGCCGATGATCCTGGGCAAGGACAAGAAAAAGCTCTCCAAGAGGCACGGAGCGACCAGCGTCTACGAGTACCGCGACATGGGCTACCACCCCGACGCCCTCTTCAACTATTTCGCGCTGCTGGGATGGAACCCCGGCGACGACAGGGAGATATTC
>CAZAMZ010000133.1:0-5172 GCA_964486375.1 uncultured Synergistaceae bacterium
TTGGTAAAAAAAGAGGTCTCAAAGGAAGGCAAGGGATTCTTGTTCGACATCTGCGAACTTCTCTGGAGAAACGGCTATCTGGAGGACACGTTAATTGCATGTTACCTTTGCGAGTCCAGGGGAAAGGACTTCGAAAAGACAGACATAAGGCTGTTCCAGAGGTGGATCGACTCTTACGTAACAAACTGGGCATCCTGTGATACTTTTTGCAATCACACAGTCGGTATGCTGGTTGAAAAATACCCCGAAAATGTCGAAGTTCTCAAAGAATGGGCTTCATCAACGAACAGATGGCTCAGGCGAGGAGCGGCCGTCTCGCTGATCATTCCTGCCCGCCGCGGAAAGTTCCTGAATGATGTGCAGGAAATTGCCGAAAGGCTTTTGCTTGACCCCGACGACATGGTCCAGAAGGGTTACGGATGGATGCTGAAGGCCGCAAGCGAATCACACCAGCGGGAGATTTTTGAATACATGATGGCCAGGAAGGATATCATGCCACGGACAGCCCTCAGGTACGGTATTGAAAAGATGCCTGGTGACCTCAGAAAAATGGTAATGGATAAGGATAGGAAGGGACAAAGACTCTGACCTTTTAATCATCGATCATCATTTCCTTCAAATTGGTAAAACTTTATTTCGGTATGGCGATTGAGGTTTCTTTGGTTTATAATGATCTTTACGAAAGTATCGGTATAATTTAATATTTGAAAAGGCTATTGTTCCTACCTGACTTCCAGGGAGGTTGTCATGCCAAGGGGCGAAGGTTCTGTGGTCAACGGCCTGTTCCAGACTGGTCTGGGAAACAGCGACGCAACTCTTGCCGAGAAGATACTCGCTGATTTTGAAGGAGTACTTGCGTCTTCTTCCTTGTCAGGGGACGGAAGCATTGAAATACTGAAACGCCGTTTGTCTTCCCTGGATTCGGTTTCCGGAGATTGCCCATTCTCCCTGGTTTTAACAGACCCCAAGGGTTGGATAGTTTTCTGCAACGACAAGACGACATGGATTTTTGGTTTCAGCAGGGAAGAGATGAATTCAAAGAGGCTTCAGGAACTTTGGGATCCCAGCCTTTGGAGTATCCCTGAAAACCTCTTCACAGATCTTAACAAGGGACTCACCCCCCGCCTGGACGAAGGGATGGTCATGCAGGGAAAGGCCGGAAACTCAATTCCTTCAACAATAGATGTCCACTCATTCCGGAATAAAGGCAAGCCGGGCTACCACCTTTTCTTTTTCCGTTCAACGGGGGGAACCGCCAAACCGGCTCCCGCACATGACATCCACGGGAGTGTGAACGCAACCGGACCTGCGATTATTGACAGCCTGCAAAAGGCACCCTGGCAAAAAGAAACTTCAGAGGTGGGACCGGGAAAGTTAACTGAAGCGGAATTTGGGGATGAAGGGATCTCCATAGAGGGGAACAATGGTCCTGTTCCCATAGACCAGCCTATGTACGACAGGTTCCCTCCGGTCCCTGTGGGTTTCCCCGATCTCGACGGGAACAGGTTTCTCCAGAACATAGTAGACCTGGGCGCAAGCGACCTTCACATCAAGGTGGGGTTCCCCCCCATCTTCAGAATGGGGAACCTTCAGCTTCACGTGGCCGGGAACATGGGCCCCCTTGATGAGAACAGTATCGCAATATTTATCCAGAACCTGCTTGGCAAAGAACTGTTTAATGACCTGTACTCCGGGCGCGAAATAGATTTTGCCCACGCAATGCCAAACGGCGAGCGGTTCCGCATGAACGCCTTCCTTTCGATGGGGTCACCATCTCTAAGCGTGAGGCATATCAAGTCTGTGATCCCTACCCCTACACAACTCGGGGTTCCCTGGGTAATGCGGAAACTCGCAAGGAGCACATCCGGGCTTATCATAGTTACGGGTCCCACAGGGAGCGGCAAATCGACCACACTGGCCTCCCTCATAGAGGAGATAAACTTTCACAAGAACGTCCACATCGTTACGCTGGAGGATCCGATAGAATACGTCTTCCACCCCAAGAAGGCACTGATAAACCAGAGGGAGATCGGGAAGGACTCCAGGAGCTTCGGCCATGCACTTACAAAGGTACTAAGGCAGGATCCGGATGTCATTATGATAGGCGAAATGAGGGACCTGGAAACGATCTCTCTGGCGATAACCGCCGCTGAAACGGGGCATCTTGTCCTTGCAACGCTTCACACAAGGGACGCAGCAAGCGCAATAGAACGCATAGTTGACGTTTTCCCGGGCATCCAGCAGGAGCAGATCAAGGCTGAGCTCTCGAACACCTTGCTGGGAATTTGCTGCCAGCAGCTGATCCCCAAGACCGGGGGAGGAAGGATCCTGACCACTGAAATGCTGGTCGGCACCAGCGCGGTAAGGAACAGGATACGCACGGGCGGGGTCCAACACCTTCGAAACATTATTATGACAACACCAAAGGATGGCATGTACACTTTTGAACAGAACCTGGCAGCCCTCGTAAAAGAGAGGCTGATATCCTACGAAACCGCCGTAGGTCATTGTATCGACGTAAAAGACCTGAACCGGTTCCTCGAGGTTTCCAGAACACCACCAGAAGAGACTTGATATTTCCCCCTGAAAACCTGACGGGAGAGATCGTTTCAGGGCTAGATCATAACGGGGTTCCCTTTCAGGGAACCCCGCGGCATTTGCCCATGGAGCCCAGGGATCTATATCTCTACTATTCTGCCCAGACCTCTTGCGATGGTCTTGCCGTAGATTAGATCCGCCGTTAGTACATCGTGGCTGGCAATGCCCATAAGGACCGCACCCCTCCGTCCCTTCAGCTCCACTTTTTTCTTTCCGGCACAGAGGTGCCCCATATCCCCGAAGATCTGCCTTTCTGCCGGGTATCCATTCTGGAAGTAGACCCCGTGCTCCTGTGTCCAAAGGTACTGGTTCATGTCATCACAGACAAAGGCCGTAGCATTTGACATCACATCAGCATCAAAAGCAGAGTCGTAATCCACGGAAATTGCCAGCATATCCTCTTTCAGCCACTTGGACATCACAAACCTGTCCGGTTCTGCCACGATTGGGGTACAGGTGACAACAACATCGGCATCCCGGACGGCCTCCTCAACGGTTCCACAGGGAACGATCTCCGTGTCTTTAAGGTCGGGTTTCACAAGGCTGGAATACTTCGCGATCTGGGGTTGAAATGAATCAAAGACCTTTACTCTTTTAAGTTTTGGCAGCGCAGCGGCAATGGCCACTGTATTAGTCCTTCCCTGGACTCCCAGGCCTATCACTGCAAGGGTTTCAGAATCAGGATCAGCCATGTGCCTCGCGCAAACGCCGGACGCAGCTCCTGTCCTCCAGGCGGTTATCCAGTTGGCGTCCATTATGGTCCTTGCAAAACCTGTCTCAGGATCGTTGAGGCACATAATACCCGTAATATAAGGAAGACCCTTTGCCTGGTTTATTGGGTATCCTGACACCCACTTGATACCAGCAACATCCGTTTTCCCTCCCGCAAAGCATGGCATGGCGTGGATGAAGCAGTCCTTGCGGGGATGGATCCCTATCTTGGCAGGCATCTCCATATTTCCTTCCCCTTTCAGAGCAAAACCCCTCTCAACCACGTCCATAACTTCGGTAACGGGGATCTTTAAAGCCTCGATCTCTTTCTGGGAAATAAGCATCAGTTCCATATCCATACCGCCTCCCTGTCATGTTATCGGTCTAGGCAAGATCGACAATGTCGATATCTTCTCTCAGGAAAAGATTCTGGCAATGAGAGTAATTCTCGAACTCCCGGAGAGATTTCCTCATCTTTTCAGGGTTCCTGAAATAGAAAGCCGTCAGCAGGCAGTGGTTCAAGGCAAATGCTCCGGCACAGGGATCTATGAAGGAAAGGAACTTCATCGGCGCTTCAAGCAGAATGTCCGAACACGCTGCAAGCGGTGAAAGAGGACTGTCGGTAACCCCTATGACGGGAACGCCCTTTTCTTTCAGGTAACTGGCAAGCTTATGTGTCGCAGCCGGATACCGGGGAAAGCTGTATATGATAGCGGCGTCATCCTTGCCTGCATTCCGGATCTGGCCGAAAAGATTTTCCCCTGCCCTGGTAACAAGATAAACATTTTCCCTGAGGGTCCCCAGGAAATAGTACATATATTCTGCATGGCAAATGTTTGCAAGGAAACCGATAACAAATACCCGCCTTTTCTCCGCCAGAAGATCTACCGCATCATGGAGAGACTTCTCATCAAGGCTTCGCTTCATCTCTCCGAGTACGTGAAACTCGAGGGAGAGCACTTTCTGGAAAAGGGACTCTTCGCTTTCGTGAAATTCCGTGGCATAGCGGTTTATGGATCTTATCCTGGCCCTGACCGTATCCTGGAGGGCCTCCTGAAACTCTGGAAAACCGTTGAAACCCAGTTTGGCGGCCAGCCTGATAACAGTAGGGTTGCTGACTCCTGCTGCTTCCGACAACTGGACGGAATTCATGAAGGCTGCATTCTCCAGGTTATTGATCACATACCGGGCCAGAACCATCTGCTGCCCGCTGAGGGTATCCGAGGATCTTGCTATCAGCTCAAGGACCTGAACCTGTTTATTCATATTCACCGGCTTGATCACTTGAAGAATTTTCTTCATTATCTCCGATTGCTGCGGGCTGTCAAGAAGGAATTGACCCTGATCTGGAACTAAACATGGAGGGGGGTAAAAAGGTGGGGGCGGTAAACCGCCCCCACCGGGTAACACCAGAACAGGAAGATCCTGTTATTGCTGGTACCCCATCAACTTGGCTTCTTCCGTGTAGCCAAGGTCCCAGAGAGCGGTGCGGTAGATCTCGAGGTACTCCTGTCCTTCCGGGGTCTTCATGCACTCATCGTAGACAAGTTTCATGCCGATATCCCTTGCTTTCTTTTCATCTTCAGGGTTCCACCTGATGATCTCCATGTTGGGCATTGATTTCCATTTCTCCCTGGCCTTTATCTCCTCGACATAGACCATGGCGGACTGGAACCTGGCCCTGTCGATGGCAACCATGAAGATATCCTTTTGCTCCTGGGTGAGCTTGTCCCATGCCGCCGGGTTCACTGTAATCGGGAAGTACTCACAGGTCCCGTTCTGGAAGGCAGGATCCACGACGTAGTTTACGACTTCGTGGAAACCCATCTTCATGTTCTCGTCCCAGAAGGTCCATTCGGCAGC
>CAZAMZ010000134.1:0-5112 GCA_964486375.1 uncultured Synergistaceae bacterium
AGGGATTTGAACCCTTCCATTCTTTTTTACGATACCCTGAAACTGGAGGACGAACCTGTCCCTTGCGAGCTCGCGAAGTTTGAAGGCCCTGCTCCGCAGACAGAAAAGATAGTCATTTTCACTTCAGGAACAACGGGAGATCCCAAGGGAGTCGTCCTCTCCTGGGATAACTTCGAGACAAATGCATCGGCCCTCAGGCAGATGTTTCATCACTTGCGGAGAGGCACAATGGATCTTGTGCTGGTCAACCCTTTCCATCACACCAACTCAACGGCCCTTTCCGACTGGTTTTTCCGTGAGGCCGGGGCTGTCATTCATGTTCTTCCGAGGTACACGACCCCTTACTGGGGCATCCTGGCCAGGGTTGCCGAAGAGGCTGAGGGCCTTGTAATAGCGCCGTGTGTTTCAAGGCATTTCGATTTTCTTGAAGAACTGGATCAGAGGGGTGAACTGCCAGTCCATGCAGATCACCTTCGTAAGGCTCTTTCAAAGGTATCCTTTCTGATGGGTTCTTCTCCAGTCGGCCCCACAACCGTTGAAAGGGTTATACGCTGGACAGGACATCCCCCGTTGGTTAGGTTCGGCTCCACTGAAACCTGTCTCCAGGTTCTTGGCACCCCGGCGGAGATGGACGAGATCAGTGTCATCAAGGCATTCAGGGCCGGCTGGGAACGGACGCCTTCACCTGGATTCTTCGTCGGGCGACCGCATCCTCCATTCACTGATGCTATGGTGGTGAAAAGTATAACCCCGGGAGAAAGGGGGTTCATGGAACCCTGCGGGCAAAGCGAGGAAGGCTATTTCGTTGCCCGGGGCAGAAACATCATGAAGGGATATCTGAAGGATCCCGGGGCAACGGCCGGAGTGATTCGAGAGGGATGGTACCTTGGTTTCGGAGATATCGGTTTCCGGCTCGTCAACCCTGATGACGGCAAGGATGACTACTATTGGCTGGGACGTGATTCTTCCCTTGTCATTAAGGGTGGGGCAAACTACTCCTGCGACCAGATTGCAGCGGAGCTGAACGCTTTTCTCCGTAATCGCTACCGCCTGGAGGAGGGATCCTTCGACCTGGCGGTGGCAGGTCTCAGGATCGAGAGCGAACACGATGATTCATGCTGCGTAATGCTGGACGTTTCTCTTCTCCCCGATAATCTGAAGAAGGAGATCGCAAACACCTTCCTGAGTGAAGCTTCAAAAGTCGTGACCAAGGGCTCCCGCCCCGACCATCTCCGCTTCGGGGAAATTCCGCGCAACTTCAAAGGCGCCGTCAGTATCAAAGAATTGAAAAGGAAATGGACTGAAGGACCTGGATCAAAAAAATGAAAGCCTACCTCATCTTCGATCCCAGTTTCACCCGCTGACCGGAGAACATAAAGGAACCCTTTCCAAGATGGTGTATGGTCCTGGGGTCGTTTACATCCGGATCTATCCATGCTTTGACGACCCGCAACACGAACAGGCTGTATTTCTCCACCATGCTGCGGTCGTGAACGACACATTCGAGATTGGCAAAGCATTCATCTATCAGCGGGGCTTTGATCTTGTTTGAGGCAACAGCGGTAAGACCGAAACGGGTGAACTTATCGTCCTTCATCCCTGACGAGTTGCCGCAGCCTGCAACCTTTTCCGCAAGGTCTTCTGAAGGTATGTTTATACCGCATTCACCGCCCGCGTCCAGAAGTCTGAATGAGTAGTTCGCGCTGCTGATCACGCAGCCTACCAGGGGAGGCACGAATTCAAGCATCGTATGCCATGACATGGCCATAACGTTCCTTTTGCCTCCCCACGCGGTTGTCACAAGAACGACCGGACCGGGTTCCAGCAGGGTGTAGACTTTGGATAAAGGGAAATACATTTTGGACATTTCCATACCCCCTGAAGGAATATCCTACGGCCCGGTGGCAATTTCAAGGATCTCCCATTTTCCTGCTTCCCCGGAGAGTGATATCCACCTTGTATTGAACCCTTCATCCCAGCCGTAGAAACCTCTTCCGGGATCGGGGACAGCGAAGAGTTCCACTCTGAAAAGGGGGTGGCCTTCGTGCCATTTCTTTTCGGACTCTTTAATAATACTTACAACCCTGATCACTTCCAGAGAGGCGAAGTTGTCCTTCCACATTTCTGCCGTCTGTTCGTTGCCGGCAAAGGATGGATCCATCATCTTTACGGCTACATCTTGCCTGCCAGTGTCGATGGAATTTATGAACCTGTAGATGAACAGTTCTCCGCTGTTCTCCAGGGCTATTTGCATCTCTCCCGTATCCAGGAGATGATCAAGTTTTTCTTTCGTGTCAGGGTCGAACTGGATGACCTCAAGCAACAGCCCCGAAACGGCATCCACCCGGTAGATCCTGTAAACGGAGCCAAAAAGAAATTCCCATAAAGGTCTTGTCCCACCGGACCATTTTCCGGGTGTATTGTAAATAGCCATGGGTCTGTCGAAAGGAGGTGCACCCTCACTGAATGCGGCGGCGGCTGCCTGCTTAAGGGAAATAATTCCCTCACTGCCCGGGACGACAGCTGGAAAAGGCACTTCCCTGGATACATGCATCTCCTCGACGGATTCAGTTACCTTGTCGTGGGTTATTCGCACCCTGTAGGTCTTCATGTCCCTTGGACGTGCAAAAATGAAATGCCAGTCCCAGGAGAGGTCGTTTTCTGCCCATTTATAGTCCAGCATCCTGCCAGGCGGGCTGATATGCCAGACAACAGCCTGGCTGTCCCATTCTATCGCCTCTTCAAAAGCTGCTTCCAGTGCTTCCAGGGATGTAAGCTGGGGTGTCTCCCGAGCCTCTATTTCAGCTGGAAATATCATGCCAGCCATCAGGATGGATATCAGTAGACCCATAAACCTTGCTCTGAAATCTCCCTCCTCCATGTTGATCCTCCCGATCCGCCGGTACTGTCATAATCTTTCGAGTACTGTTCCGGTCACTTCTATCGAAAGGGCAAGATCCTGATCTTCCTGGGCAGCATTCATTTCATCCATGCCGGCGAAAGAACCTTCGAGGAAAGAATTGACAGTAATGATAACAAGCAAATCCCCCCGCAGAGTCCAAAGGTTCGTCCCCTCCCAGAAGGAACCCTCCCCCAAGCCTTCTATTTCCTTGAGCTTTTTTGAGGCTTCTTCGTTTGACTTCCTTGCCTTGACCTGCCGTTCGTAAACATCTTTTGCGGAGTCATGTATACCTTCCTCGGCTATGGCTGCACTGGTCGACAACCTCACAGTCAAACCGTAAACGTTCTCACCCCTGTTGAAGGTGTACCTGCAGGCAATGCCAGCGGGCAGTGAAGTCTCCCTGGCCTTCCCTTCTGAAACTGGTTCCTTGAAAAGTTCCTCGGCATCCTGCCTGGTAAATATTCCGCAAGGATGGAGAGCTTCATCTGCCAGGACAACTGATGCAGGAGCAACAATAATTATTACTAGCAACATAGCGGACAGGGACAGCCTGGATACACGTTCCGGGATCATCATTAACACCTCTTCTCGCAGTCAGGGTACTGATATCGATACTCCCATCTTTGATGATATACAAAAAACAGGCATGGACTATTTGCTGATCCTTTTCAATTGCATGTATGCCTCGGTTCCATCCAGGTCCGGATTCTGCCGGATCAGGTCAAACGCAGTTTCCCCCTCTGCCGATCTTGCCCCAGCGTCAGCTCCTGCCTCCAGCAGCGCAATCACCACTTCAGGATACTGGCTATCCAGTGCGGCCCACATCAGAGCGGTCATCCCGTCCTGATCTCTTGCATCAAGATCAGCACCAGCCTGAACAAGCCGTATCGCCACTTCGGGTTCCTGGTTCCATCCTGATGCGTACATAAGCGCAGTCATCCCATCCTGGTCTTTGGCATTAATATCAGCACCAGCCTGGAGCAGTATTGATACAACTTCCGGATCTGGGTTCCAGTTTGCAGCCCACATCAGGGCGGTCATTCCACCCTCGCCTTTTGCGTTGATATTTTTCATTTGTCCTATGGCGCTTCTGACCTCCTCAACGGAGCCCCCCTGACAAAGTTCGTGGAAAGCATCCAGATCCGGCAAGGCACAAGAACCCGATGCAAGAGGAATCGACAGGAGGACAAGCAACAGGGCTATAAAAAATTCTCTTTTGTTTTTCATTCCAGATACCCTCTTTCAATAATCTTGTGTTCGCTTATCAACAGGATAATAGGTAAACGTTTTTTTGCAATAGAGGGATATCAGAGAGGTTCACCTCTTGCCTTTTAATATTTTCTCTGAGCCTGAGGCTGATAGAAAATTATTTGCCCTGTTTCCACTCAGCTGACAGAGGCCAGGAAGTATCCCGTTGCTATCGAGGCCGCCCACAAGATAACGCCGAAAGTTATTCCCCTGGCTCCGGCCTGCTTCAGGACAGATCGATGAAGACCGAAGCCAACCATGAAAAGCGCTGCGGCCATGAAAACTTTTCCAGTGGAGGCAAGTGCCTTGAAGAGAGAAGGTAAGGGAAGCACCGAGGAAAGAATGGATGCAATAACAAACAAAACAATAAAGGCAGGGACAGATATTTTCCCCTTTTCTCCCTGCCTGATGGAGACAAGAAAGACGATCGGTGTTATCCAAAGGGTCCTTGTCAGTTTCATGATAGTTGCCGTCTGAAGGGATACATCACCAACAATGGCTGCGGCTCCTACAACAGAACTTGTATCGTGAATGCTCAGGGCACACCAGATGCCGTACTGTTCAGGTGAAAGGGGAATCACTTTGGCAAGGAGCGGGAAGACAAAAAGGGCCACTGTGTTTAGAAGGAATACTACTCCCATGGAAATACCGATCTGCTCATCCCTGGCTTTCATCACCGAGGAAACTGCAGCAATTGCGCTTCCGCCACAAATAGAAGTACCGTAAGTTATCAGTTTCAGTGTCGTTGGTTCCAGCCGGAAAAACCTCAGAAGGAAAAACCCCAGTGAAATAATAATCAACAGGCTTACCGCGGTTTGCCAGAACCCCTGGCCTCCGACAACGATAACCTGCCTGATATTAAGCCCGAATCCGAATAGAACTACTGCCGTATTAAGGGTGATCTTCCTGATCTTCCCCAGGAAGGGAGGCGCAGATGAAGGGAAAGTATTACTGACGGCAGC
>CAZAMZ010000135.1:0-5103 GCA_964486375.1 uncultured Synergistaceae bacterium
CTGCGTCGATCCCGGCTATCAGGGCTACACCCTCTACAGGCAGCCCCGCCTGGGTGAGCACCAGGGTGAGCATTATCAGGCCTGCCCCGGGAACTCCCGCTGTCCCTATTGAGGCAAGTGTGGCTGTCAGAAGTATCCCGAGCTGCGCGCCGATGGAGAGATCTATTCCGAAGGCCTGTGCCACGAAGAGAGCGCAGACCCCCTGGTAGAGAGCCGTTCCGTCCATGTTGATAGTTGCCCCCAGGGGCAGAACGAAGGAAGATATTTTTTCGGACACGCCTATGTTCTCCTGGGTCACTCTCATGGTTATCGGGAGCGTTGCAGAGCTCGAGCGGGTGACGAAAGCGGTCAGTGTGGCCTCCTTGACCCCGTCAAAGAAGCGGATCGGGGATACCCTTGCCCAGACCGTGAGCAGTCCTGAATAGACCAGGACGGCGTGGATGATGCATCCCAGGTATACAGCGAAGATTACCTTCCCGAAAGGCGCAAGGACCGATACGCCATACCTTGCGACCGTGGCGGCGATAAGGGCAAAGACGCCGTAAGGCGCCAGTTTCATCACGAGGCCCGTCATCTTGTACATCGCCTCTGCCAGGGAATCCATGAAATTGATGAGGGGCTTCCCCTTCTCTCCCGCAAAAACGGCGGAAATGCCCAGGAACAGCGCAAAGACAATGATCTGGAGCATATTGGCCGAAGCCATTGCGGCGACCGGGTTCCTGGGGAACAGGCCGATGATGACCTCGGCGGTCTTTGGCGGGGTGGGGACCTGGAACCCGGAGAGGTCAGCTCCGAGCCCCATCCCGACTCCGGGCTGTAAGACGTTGCCAAGGGTCAGCCCGATAGCAATGGCAACTGCAGTCGTAACAAGATATAGTCCGATGGTCTTGACGCCGACCCTGCCGAGAGCGCGGGGGTCTCCAATGGAAGCGGTCCCCACCACAAGGCTCGCGAATACCAGGGGAACGACCAGCATCTGCAGCAGTGCAACAAAGATGGTGCCTATGGGAGCGATGAAGGAGATCTTCTCACCGAACAGTATTCCTGCCAGAATTCCCGCAACAAAACCGATCGCAATTTTCCAGATCAAGGGGATTGGTTTCTTATCTGCCAAATCGATCCAACTCCTTTCAATTGTTCTCGGATCTTACAGGTTATTCCCTTGCTGTCCGGTTCCACCGCTGTGATAGGCATCACCTCCAGTGAAATATCAGGAAAATGCGGAAAGGGTAGAAAAAGGAAATGACAATGTAATAATGATTATATCTTTTACAGGTACTTTTGTCCCGGATCATCCCATGACCGGCCCATCCATCTGATAAGATGGATCAATATCCCGGATCATTACTCATGGATCCTGAAAAATGGAGGACCCTTGCTGTGCGAAAGACCCTTGCCGCAGCCATGTTGTTATTATTTCTCCTGTTGTCGATAACCTCTCCCGCCATGGCTGAAGGAGTTGTCCTTGTCCTTTCCGGGGGCGGCACTCGAGGGCTTGCCCACATCGGCGTACTGAAGGTTCTCGAACAGCACGGGATCAGGATCGAGGGCATCGTGGGAACCAGCATCGGGTCCATAGTCGGGGGTCTTGCAGCCTGCGGTTATTCAGCAGCGGAACTTGAGGACATTATGGCTGCCATTGATCTGTCTTCTCTTCTTTACGATCGCAAGAGCGAAGCCAGTGCCCCGCCGGGAGAAGAGATATCCTCTTCTGTCCAGTCGCTTTTGAGACTCGAATTCAACAGGGACGGACAACTCACGGGACCTCTCGGAGGGCTAAGCGGCAAGAAACTCCTGGAGAATCTTCAGGCATGGACCTCCCGAAGTCCTGTCCTGGATTTTTCAGACCTTCCCATTCCCTTTGCTGCAGTAGCGACGGACATTGTGACCGGGGAGGCCGTCGTTCTGAGAAAAGGGAACCTTGCCTCGGCCATGAGGGCATCCATGGCTATCCCGGGGCTCTTTTCCCCCTGGACGATCGATGGAAGACTCCTCGTTGACGGGGGCCTGGTATCCAACGCCCCCGTGCTTGTAGCCAGGGATCTTTTCCCAGACCGTCCCATAATACTCGTGGACGTCACAGGCCGGGGGAAGGAAAGGGATAATATTCGATCCGTACTGGATGTAGTAGACCAGATGATCACCATAATGACCCGGCGTAACGTCCAGGAGGAGATCCAGTTCGCCGACCTTGTTATCACACCCGAGGTGGGTGGTCTTCCGATGCTCGATATGACCGGCCATGAAGGGATAATAGCAGCCGGTGAAGAAGCAGCTTTGGCAAACCTGGAACTGATAGAGGACATTCTCCCCCGAAACGGCAGAATCATGGCCGTCAGGCCGAAAGAAGATATCTTTGTGGCAGACATCAGCGTCCGGGGCCTTGGAACCCGTTTATCCGAGGATGTGAGAAGGAGTTACCTCCAGTGGATAGGAAAACCGGCGAAACCTTCCGAGATCATAGAAGCCTGCAGGCTGCTCAGAGACAGGGATGACGTGAGGACGGCGGATTTCTGGCTCGAATACAGGCATGATGGCACTGCAGTCGTCGTTCTGAACGTGGAAAAGGAGCCTGTCTGGGAGATCTCAGCCAGGGGGTATGCATCGAATATCAACCCCTATTCCTCCTTGTACCTTGGTTCGGTCAGACGGGACCTGTTTTCCGAAGGTGATTCCCTCAGGACATACATAGGATTTGGCGAACAATGGCGCCTGGCTGCCAGGTACCTGTCGCCTGTCATGGAAGGCTACAGAAGATGGGAGATCAGTGCAAAAGCGGGCCATCGGGGGATATCTCCCGCAGGCGGCGGGAGGCTGCAATGGGACAGGTATTCCCTGGCCCTTTCCGGCTACTATGCCTCGGGACCTTTCAGGGCCTCTCTTGGCTACGCTGGCGAGATGGTCCATTTTGAGGGAATAGAACAGACCTTCTCGGGTCCTGTCCTGACCCTGGCATGGGAAGGCCTGGATGATCCCATAGACCCCACTGAAGGTTTTTCTGCTTCCATCTCGATGTGGTGGAGGGACACCTCGTCCCTTCTTGCAAGGATGGACCTTCTGTGGGTAGCCTCACCCGGGGAGGACTGGAGACTTTTCGTAAAGGGAGGAGCCGTTGCTGGTGATGCAGCAACACCTTTCCATTCAGCATACCTGGGCGCCAGGGAAGAACTCTTTTCCCTTGCCGCCCGACCCATGAGGGCCGACAACGCGGCCTGGGGAGGGATCGCGATAAGAAGGGTCTTCCGGAAGAGCTGGTGGGGCACCATCAATCTTGATCTGTTCGCCAATGCAGGGCAGACTTACGGGCCATCATGGGAAAGGCTCGACAATGCCTGGGAGACCGGTATCGCCCTCTCCGTCCCGGGCAGGTTCTTCAACGGGAGGCTTCTTGTCATTTACGATGACAGGTCTCAATGGACTATCGGCTTCACGATCGGCAGACCTATGTGGGACAGCGATCCCCTTCCCTGACCGTTAGAGCTGGGCAGACCGCCATGGCATTCTTGCCCGCTTCTGCATTTATGCCTACAATGTGCGGTATATTTAAACAAATACCAGCAATACGCATCCCGATGAGGAGGAAAAGATATGGCTCGCAACATAGCTTCGAGGGAAAAGGACTATTCCCAGTGGTATCTCGACGTGATCAAGGCGGCAGAACTGGCCGATTATGCGCCGGTCAGGGGATGTATGATCATTCGACCGGATGGATACGCCCTCTGGGAATCGATCCAGAAACATTTTGACGAGGCCTTCAAGGACACCGGCCACGTCAATGCCTATTTTCCGCTTCTCATCCCGATCTCTTTCCTTGAAAAGGAGGCGGAGCATGTAGAAGGCTTCGCGCCGGAGTGTGCCGTGGTGACTCATGCCGGAGGCGAGGAACTTGAAGAACCCCTTGTCATCCGCCCCACCTCCGAAACGGTGATCGGCCACATGTACAGCAAGTGGGTCCAGTCATGGAGAGACCTGCCGATACTTATCAACCAGTGGTGCAACGTAATGCGCTGGGAGAAGAGGTCCAGGCTTTTCCTGAGGACTTCCGAGTTCCTCTGGCAGGAGGGGCATACGGCCCATGCCACCAGGGAGGAAGCGGTGGAAGAGACCCTGAAGATGCTGGATATCTACAGGGATATCATGGAAAACATCCTGGCCCTCCCCGTCCTTGCGGGGGAGAAATCGGAAGGGGAGCGCTTTCCCGGAGCCGATAACACCTATGCCTGCGAGACAATGATGAGCGACCGGAAGGCATTGCAGGCAGGGACCAGCCACTTTCTCGGTCAGAACTTTGCCAAAGCTTTCGACATATCCTTCCAGAACAGGGATGGTGAACTGGAGCACGCCTGGACTACCAGTTGGGGTGTATCTACGCGGCTGATAGGGGCTATTGTGATGACCCACTCCGACGACGACGGTCTTGTCATCCCGCCGAGGGTCGCCCCTGTCAAGGTAGTGGTACTTCCGATTAGCCCCGACCAGGATCTTGTCGACAGCAAACTGATGCCAAAATCCAGCGAGATCGCTGAAACCCTAAATGCTATCCTGGGGAAAAGGTCCGTAAAAGTGGATACCCGTTTCCACATGAGGCCGGGAGACCGATTCTTCGCCAACATCCAGAAGGGGATCCCCCTTCGTCTGGAACTGGGCGAGAAGGAATACCAGAGGGAGGTTTTCCAGGCTGTGCGGAGGGACAACGGAGAACGCTTCGACATTCCCTGGGATCAGGCAGCAGTGAAAGTTCCCGAGATCCTCGAGGACATACAGCATAACCTCTATAACAGGGCCCTTGAGTTCAGGAAACAGAACACTTTCAAAGCAGGCAATTTCGAGGAATTCAAGGATATCTTTGCGGGAAAGGGCGGTTTCGTGGAGGCCTTCTTTGCCGGAGGCAAGGAGGAGGAGAAACTTATCAAGGAGGAGACCGGTGCCACTGTAAGGTGTTTCCCCCTCGAAAGGGAAGAGACGGGTACATGCTTCTTTACAGGCAAACCCGGGGCAAAGCTGGCTGTATTCGCGAAATCCTACTGATGTAATATCCCTTTTGATTTTCAAGGGGTCCTCCCCCTCCCGGGAAGGGCCCCTTTGTCATATACTAATGCAGGG
>CAZAMZ010000136.1:0-5085 GCA_964486375.1 uncultured Synergistaceae bacterium
TCCCTTAAATGTCCCCCCTGGGGAGCTCCAGTGCTCCCTCTATCCTGAGATAGGGCCAGATCCCTCCGGCGGCGAAAGCAGTCGAGAATTCCCCCGACTAGCCCTTGAGCGCCAGGTCGGGCGAGAATCTTTAAAGCATGGCGATATCAAGGCCCGAGATCCTGCCCTTCAGATCCGCAACAGGGAGCAGCCTGCCGGAAGCGGTCATTTTTCCTCCGGCACCTTTTACGTCCAGATCCTTCAGGTCAAGCCGATCATCACCCGTCCAGAGTTCAGTGTTGAAGCTGAATAGAGTATTCCTGAAAAGAAAGGACCCCGAGGCGTCTATGTTCTGGTCTTTAAGGGCTACCTTTCCTTCCTCGATCCTTATGTCGCCCGCGGGGGTCTGAATTATGCTCTTTTGTACTCTGAAAAGGTCAAATGGTAGTGCGACAGGGCCTCCACTGCCTTCAAGGGGCAAAAGTGGCGCCAAACCGGGCCAGTTAAGAAGGGCGCCGCCAAAAGAGAGGGACCTTATCCTGGGGGATCCTGTTACCAGGGAGGGGAGTTTGAAAGAGATATGGGTTTCAGTTGCCGAAAAGATCTTGACGCCATCGCGAAAAAAGGACAGGCCATTGATGGTGAAACCCCTTAAAGGATTTCCCGCAACGGATGATACTGAAATTTCTGCGTCGAGATAAAGTCTGGATGCCTTTTCGATCTCTGACATCACGGTGGATGCTCCGATATCCGACCGCGACGCAAGAACAAGGATCCCTCCAGCTGCAAGGGACAAAAGAATGACAATAATTATCAGAAATTTCAGGATCCTGCTCACAAGGACAACCCCCCCGGAAAGGAGAACCGCTGGACGGTCAATACTAACCATGAATTTGAAAAGGTTCCATCGGGTAAACTACGGAACAAAACAAGATAACAGGGATTCAATTATATCAGACCTCACGACCGTGAGGTTCTAAAGGTTGTATGCCTGGAACCGTAAGGAGGGGTATTTTTTGTGGAGTTTTGTCAAGAAGTGCCAAAATGACCGGAAAGGAGTGTGGAGATGTGGACAAACCTGTGGATAAGTGTGGATTATTTAACTGATAGAATCTGGGCTGGATCGGAGATGACGATCTCTGCCCCGTTAAAGCCCGAAAGCACCTTTCCCGCGACGGTCAGCGTCTTTCCCTTGAGATCTGCAATGGAGCCGAATTGACCTGAATCACCCTTGTAAATGATCAGACAGGTATATCCTCTATCAGGGTGAAGAGAATAACGGTTTGCTGATTCAGTGATATCCTTGACCGGGAAATTCACCGTAAGGAAAAGCCCCGCCAGGTACGGTAGTTCTGCCCATACTTGTGCCGGGGAAAAGACCCTTCCCGAAGCCTTTTCCCAAAGGCGGTATTCTTCATGCCGGGCCTCCCTGAAGGCCTTTCTGAACAGGCCCGTATGCCTGAGGTTGGGAGGAAAGGTAAAGGGGACGGCGTAGCCCTCCCTCACAAGGACTTCGTTAGCCATGACCGTTACCCCTTCATGGTCGAGCCAGACGTAGGCGAGGAGTCTTCCGTACCGGTCCCGTTCCTGGACATCGAGCTCCAGGAGCACGTTCTTTCCCAGGATCATCTCCCTGTTGTATCTCGATGCCTCCGGACCCAGTTCCTCGATCCTCCTGCCGGGGTAGTCTGTCTCGGGGGTGTCTATCCCGATATACCTTACCGTTTCCATACCCCTGCCCGGGATGGACACCAGTACGGTGTCGCCGTCGATCACATCTGTTACATAGCCGTATAGTACGGTCCCTGCCCATCCCTCAAAAGGCAGGAAAAGGTACAGCAGGCAAAAAAGGAACGATGCAAAGCCCTTCATTCCTTCTCCGGCAGAAATCTGGGGGGATCACCCTCCACCAGGACCTTGCGCTCGAATCTGATGCCATCTGGGATCATAAAGACCAGTTCGCACGTATTGTGCACGATACCGCCGAACAGGTGTCCCCCGATCACGGAAAGGTCTCTTCCCGAAAGGGAAGCGTGGGGGTGGATGAAGGCTTTCCCGTCGGGCTTGCGGTTGACAGTGCCGGAAATTGAAAGGATCTCGAAGGGTTCGGAAAAACGGCTTTTGTCGTAACCATCGGGTCCAAGCCACCCAATTTCGAATTCCCGGATCATGCCTATGGCTGAAACGATCACTGCGGTCCTTGTCTCTCCCAGGGCCTCAAGCATGGAAAGGACAAGGTCTTCCCCGTCATCCAGCCTGGCGGCGATGAAACAGTCTGTCCTTGCCGATATCATACGAAAACCCCCTTGAAGTTATGATGCTACGCTGATTAGTCTAGCACTGGTCGATCAGGGATTGAACGTCCCATTTTCGGGTATTATATGAATGAAGAAAGATATGTAGACGGGAAGGTCCAGCTTCCTTGATCAAGGGGAGGATCAGCGGAGGATTTGACAATAGTTGACGAAGGAAACATATTGAGTACCCTTTCCTCTGCCCACGCTCTCAAGGAGATCGAAAAAAACAGGGAAAGACTTGAACAATTTGCCCTGATGCTATCTTCTTTCAACGAAAAGGCAAGGTTGACCGGCCCGCGTGAACCGGGGGAGATAATGGACCTCCATGTGAGGGATTGCGCTTTTTCCCTTGCCTTTGCCCCGGATATCGGCCATGTTGCTGATGTGGGGACCGGTGGCGGGCTTCCCGGTATCGTCTGGGCCATATGCAGACCAAACCTGAAAGTCACCCTTGTCGAAAGCGTTGGAAGGAAATGCTCGATCCTTGAGGATATGGCGAGAAAACTCCGTCTGGGGAACACCGATGTAGCCTGCATGAGATCGGAGGCCCTTGCCCTGGAACGCAGGGAAAGATACGGGATAGCTCTTTCCAGGGCTGTAGGGCACCTGGGGGTTGTGGCTGAATACGCTTCCCCCCTGGTCAAGGTGGGCGGTTTTGCCTGTTTTTTCAAGGGGCCGAAAGTCGCAGGAGAGCTGCAGGAAGTCGGTGACCGCTGGGCTTCGCTGGGTTTCGGCAAGCCCGGGATCTATCCCTATGACATGGCGGGCAAAAGTTTGTGCATTGTAAGGCTTGATAAAATTGAAGAGTGTCCGGCAAAGTTTCCCAGGAACCCCGGAAGGGCCAACAAGAGCGTCTGGTGGAGGTGAATTTTTTGAAAACAGTTGCAGTAGCGAACCAGAAGGGCGGTGTGGGCAAGACCACCTGCTGCGTCAACCTTGCGGCCGAACTTGGAAGGCAGGGCAAGAAGGTCCTGGTGCTCGACATCGATCCCCAGGGCAACAGCACCAGCGGCCTGGGGGTGGACGTTTCCAACATCAGGAACAGTATGTACCATGTTATCCTCGATGAAACACCCCCCACCAGCGCGATAATACCTTCGGCATGGGAGGGAGTATGGGTCCTTCCGGCAACGCTTGACCTGGCCGGTTCCGAGGTGGAACTGGCGGGGGTGATGAGCCGGGAGACGAGGCTTGCGCGGCACATGAACGCCATGAAGGACTTCGACATCGGTTTTATTGACTGCCCCCCGTCCCTGGGTCTTCTAACGGTGAACGCCCTGGTCGCGGCTGACAGCCTGATGGTCCCTATCCAGTGCGAGTATTACGCCCTGGAAGGTGTAGGACCGCTTATGAGAACTGTCTCTCTCGTCCAGCGGTACCTCAACGAGAATCTCAAGCTCGACGGGGTGGTCCTGACCATGTTCGATACAAGGACGAACCTTTCAAAGGAGGTTGCCGAGGAGGTCCGGAGCCAGTTCAGGGAAGCTGTCTTCGAGACGATCATCCCCAGGAATGTCCGCCTTTCCGAGGCTCCCAGTTTTGGGAAGCCCGTATGCTACTACGATCCAGGAAGCGCAGGAGCAGCTGCTTTCAGGGAACTTGCCGTGGAGGTGCTGGAACGATGGCTCGACCAAGGGCGTTAGGAAAAGGCCTTGGAGCACTCATTCCCGGGGCCGTTGAGGATCTCTCGGGATCGGGAAAACGTCAGGGCGAGGTCCTTTCACTTCCGCTCAGGGAGATCCAGCCTTCACCGAACCAGCCCCGGAAAGACTTCGGGCGTGAAGGGCTTGAGGCCCTGGCTGACTCCATACGGGAGCACGGCATTGTACAACCCGTTGTCGTAAGGAAGTTGAACGGCCGTTATGAGATAGTGGCAGGCGAGCGAAGGTGGCGTGCGGCCGAAATGGCTGGGCTCGAGGAGATCCCGGTACGTATCATTGACGCCGACGAGAACAGGGTCATGGAACTCTCCCTGGTTGAGAACCTTCAGAGGGAGGATCTCTCGCCTCTCGAGGCGGCCCGGGGTATCCGGGAACTGGTCGACAAGTTCTCGCTGACGCAGGAACAGGCGGCAAAAAAGCTGGGGTGGAGCAGGGCGGCCGTTGCGAACAAGCTGAGGCTGCTCCAGCTTCCGGAAGAAGTACTCCAGATGCTTCACAGCGGCCTTTTAAGCGAGGGGCATGCAAGGGCCATCCTTTCAGTGGAGGACTTTGAGGAGCAGGTCCATCTTGCAAGACAATGCGTCGACCGGGGCATGTCCGTCCGGGAGATAGAGGAGATGGTCCGGAAGATCCTCAAAGGGGGCGGCAGCCCCCGGAAAAGGGCGACCCAGTCGGTTCTCATGCCTGAACCTGTGCTAAGGGTTTCCGAGCGTTACGGGATAGAGGTAAGGATGAGCGGAAGAGGGCAAAACGTAAAGGTCATGCTTGGCGGGTTGAGCGAAGAGGAGGCCGGAAGGCTCTTTGAAATGATAGACCGGAGCGGCGAACTGCTATTCCCGGGCAAATGATCCTGTCGTTGGGGAGGGTGAGGCAATGTCCAGGATCACGGAGGATCTTGCGTCGTTCTCAAGAGTGCTCTCATCGGCCCTTCTACTCTGCGGTTTCATAATCTTCGGGGTCGCAGGGGGAAGGGCCCTTGTCTCCAGGGGATACCCCGGGTGGACCCTTCCTGCAGCAATAGCCGCCGGAACGCTCTTCGGGGCCTGGCAGGCCTGGTCGTTCCTGAAGACGGGGCTGAAGAGGGGCCGTAACTCGTGACTCGTGACTCGTGACTCGTGACTCGGAAACCGTAGAACAAAGGCGTGACT
>CAZAMZ010000137.1:0-5076 GCA_964486375.1 uncultured Synergistaceae bacterium
TCTTGCATCAGACAACAGGCCCAACCTGTGGAGATACGAGGAGATCCTTCCCTTTGAAAGATCTTCCAGCGTTCCGGAGCTTTCCGTGGGTTGGACCCCCCTTTACAGGGCGACCTCACTCTCGGGGAAATACGGGGTCGGCGAGCTCTTCGTAAAGGATGATGGACGGAACCCCACAGGATCCCTTAAAGACCGGGCCAGCGCGGTAGGCGTGGCAAAGGCGGCCGATTTTGGTCAGGGAATCATATCCTGCGCCTCAACGGGCAACGCGGCCAGTTCATTGTCCGGTTTTGCCGCCGTAGCAGGTCTGAAAAGCGTTATTTTCGTCCCGCGGTCGGCTCCGGTCGCCAAAGTAGCTCAACTGCTGGTCTACGGTTCGACAGTGATCCTGGTGAAGGGCGATTATGCACAGACTTTCGACCTGGCCTCCGTGGCAATA
Organism: uncultured Synergistaceae bacterium; assembly: GCA_964486375.1. Lineage (GTDB taxonomy): Bacteria > Synergistota > Synergistia > Synergistales > Thermovirgaceae > UBA4066. The sequence goes on from CAZAMZ010000137.1 coordinate 440, forward strand.
GAAAAATGGGGATGGTACAACCGGAACTGTGCCATTAATCCTTTTCTTGTCGAGGGTAAAAAGACCTGCGCGATGGAGATAGCCGAACAGCTTCGTTGGGATTTGCCGGACGTTGTTTTCGTTCCTGTCGGTGACGGATGCATAATCAGCGGAATCTACAAGGGCTTCCTGGACCTGAAGGAACTGGGCATAACAGAGAGCATTCCAAGGATAGTCGGAGTCCAGGCCGAAGGTGCCTCCCCCCTGGCCGAAGCCTTTGAAAAAGGGCTTCAAAAGGTACGTTTCGGGCCGGCGGAGACCGTCGCCGACAGCATTTCCGTTGGTACCCCAAGGAACTGGGCCAAGGCTCTGAGGGCGGTCAGGAAGAGCGGGGGAGAAATGATAAGGGTTTCCGACAAGGAAATTCTTGATTCCATACCTGAACTTGCCAGGGAGACAGGAGTCTTTGCGGAACCGGCGGGAGCCACCTCATTTGCGGGCTTTCGTAAAATGGCCATTCAGGGGGTGGTCGGTCCCAGGGACAGGATCGCCCTTGTGGTCACTGGTAACGGGCTAAAAGATATCCCCTCGGCGCGCAAGGCAGTCGGCGACCCCATCGAAGTAGAGCCAGACCTTGAGGATCTTGAGCGGGCTCTGGTTTTTTAAGGAGGAAAGACAATGTTCGGGAAATGCAGTGAAGCTCTCAGGAAAGTGGATCCGTCCATTGCGGCCGTGATCGATTCGGAATTGAAGAGGGAACGCGAAGGGATCGAACTTATCGCTTCCGAAAACGTGGTCTCCCCTGCCGTACTGGCCGCCATGGGTTCCGTTCTGACCAACAAGTATGCCGAGGGCTACCCCGGGAAAAGATATTACGGCGGCTGCGAGGTAGTTGATCAGGCGGAGGATTTTGCCAGAGATCGGGCTAAGGAACTATTCGGTTGTGACCACGTCAACGTCCAGCCTCACTCCGGATCCCAGGCCAACATGGCCGCCTATTTCTCGGTCCTCCAGCCCGGGGACACAATTCTGGCCATGAACCTCTCCCATGGGGGTCACCTGACCCACGGAAGCCCCGTTAATTTCTCGGGTCAGTTGTACAACGTTATCCCCTACGGGGTGTCCATGGAAACCGAAACTATCGATCTCGACCAGGTGGCTGCTCTGGCCAGGGAGCACCGTCCCAAGATGATCGTCTGCGGCGGCAGCGCCTACCCAAGGATCATAGATTCGGAGAAGTTCAGCGAGATAGCAAAGGAAACGGGAGCCTTGCTGCTTTTCGATATAGCCCACATCGCCGGGCTGGTAGCCGCAGGCTATCATCCCGACCCCGTCCCGTTCTGTGATTTCGTCACCACTACCACACACAAGACGCTCAGGGGCCCCAGGGGCGGAATGGTAATGTGCAGGGAACAGTTCGGAAAGGCCGTCGACAAGGCGGTATTCCCGGGAATGCAGGGTGGTCCCCTGATGCATGTGATCGCCGCGAAAGCCGTTGCTTTCCAGGAGGCCCTGCAGCCGTCCTTCAAGGGATACCAGAAACAGATAGTAGCCAACGCCAAGGCTCTTGCCGAAGACCTTTTGAAAAGGGATTTCCGCCTTGTCTCAGGCGGGACAGACACTCACCTGATACTTGTTGACCTGACCAGCAGGGGGATCACCGGGAAGGACATGGAGATAGCCCTCGACAAGGCTGGCATAACGGTGAACAAGAACACAGTGCCGGCAGAGACGCGGAGCCCCTTTGTCACCAGCGGGATACGAATAGGCACTCCCGCAGTGACTACAAGAGGGTTTAAAGAGGCCGAAATGGATATCCTTGCCGGCTGGATCGAGATCACCGCCAACAATGTCGGAAATGAAAAGGTTCTATCGGCGGTCAGATCCGAAGTTCTTGAACTGTGCGGAAGATTTCCCCTCTACGAGGGTTATTGAGAATACCGAAAGGAGATGCAATAGATGATCGACCTCAGGATGAACGAGGAACAGCTCAAGAGGACCGTTGAAAGGGCCAGGGAGAGGAACATCATCATCCCTACCTTCGAGCAGATGAAGAACCCTGAAAGGATCCCGTCGAAGATAAAGGAGAGGCTTAAAAAGGTAGGGCTCTGGGACGTTGATACTGCCAACCTCTTCCGCATCACCTGGAAGAACGATCCAGTCAAGAGCGGGGGACTTTTCGGAAAAGTCAATTATCTTGAACTTCCGAAGGAGATAACAGGCGTTGACGCAAGAATAGTGGCACTGGTCGGGAAATGGTTCCCTACGGGTTCACACAAGGTCGGCCCGACGGTGGGCTGCCTTGTTCCCAGACTAGTTACCGGCCAGTTCGACCCCACCACACAGAAGGCGATCTGGCCATCCACCGGCAACTACTGCCGTGGCGGGGCTTATAATTCCCAGCTTCTGGCCTGCGAATCCATAGCCATCCTTCCGGAGGGGATGAGCAGGGAAAGATTCGACTGGCTGAAGACAGTGGCCGGAGAGGTAATAGCAACTCCGGGAAGTGAAAGCAACGTCAAGGAGATCTTTGACAAGACCTGGGAGCTCAAGCGGACCAGGGCAGACGTGGTCGCTTTCAACCAGTTCGAGGAGTTCGGCAACTACCTCTGGCACCATGAGGTTACCGGCTCGGCCGTGGAAGAGGGGTTCCGCCTTGTCGCCAGGCCTGGAGACAGGTTCTTCGGCGTGACATTCACTTCCGGGTCGGGCGGCACCCTCGCGGCCGGAGATTACATGAAAAAAATCTTCCCCACCTCCAGAATTGCCGTAGGTGAGGCGCTTCAGTGCCCCACACTTCTGCAGAACGGTTTTGGCGCCCACCGGATAGAGGGGATAGGGGACAAGCACGTACCGTGGATCCACAACGTCAAGAACACCGACATGGTGATCGACGTTGATGATGCCGACAGCATGGCCCTGATACGGTTGTTCAACGAGCCGGCCGGTCTTGCTTTCCTGAAATCCAGGGGCGTTCCGGGAGAAGTGATCGAACAGCTTCCCCTGATGGGAATATCCAGCGCCGCAAACGTCATTATGGCGATAAAGATGGCCAGGTACTACGAGCTTACTGCAAAAGACGTGATCTTCACCGTTTTTACCGATTCCATGGAAATGTATGGTTCCAGGCTCAGGGAAATGGAGGAGGAATACGGCGACTACAGGGAAGTGGATGCGGCAGTGGACTTCAACCGCAGTATTATGGGCCTGGGCACGGACTGGATGAAGGAACTCGGCTATTACGACAGGAAGACGATGCACAACCTTAAATACTATACCTGGATCGAGCAGCAGGAGCGTGAACTGGAAGAACTGAACGCCCAGTGGTACGATGCCGAGAGTTACTGGGGTAGTATTCCACCCCTGGCGGCGAAGATAGATCAAATGATCAACAGGTTCAACCAATTGACGGGGCTCCTGTGAAATAAGGGCCCGGGGAGGTCATAAAATGGCCCTCCCCGGGCCCTTTGACGATAAGGATCCAGTATACGATGGAGAGGAGTGGTTGTTCTGTCTTTTGATGTGATCTTCAAGGGAGGCACAATATACGACGGGAGCGGGTCCGACGGATATGTAGCGGATATAGGTATCCAGGGGGGGAAGATCAAGGCACTGGGAGATCTTGAGGGAGCTGATTCCGGTGAGGCAATGGACGTAACCGGGAAAGTGGTCTGCCCGGGATTCATCGATACCCACAGCCACTCCGGCATCGGGGTTCTGGCGGATCCGGCAGCCCCGCACAACATAATGCAGGGAATTACCACATGCCTCATAGGGCAGGACGGAATGGGCGCCGCACCCCTGGTGGATGAGTTCAGGGCCCCCTGGAAGAAATCCATGTCGGGTCTTGAAGGCAACTACGATATCGACTGGGACTGGCGATCGGTAAGCGAATATATGGACAGGCTGGACAATGCCGGAACAGGGCCCAATTTTGCCTACCTTGCACCTCACAGCAATATTCGCCTTTCAGTAATGGGTCTTAACGACAGGGAACCTTCTGATGAAGAACTTGGGGCGATGCGGCAACTTCTCGAGAAATGTCTAGAGGAGGGTTGCTTCGGGATGTCCACCGGAATGATATATCCCCCATGCAGTTATGCAAAGACAGTTGAATTCATTGAACTGGGCCGTGTCCTGAAAGAAACGGACACGGTTTTTGTGACTCACCAGAGAAGTGAGGCTGACTCCATCCTCGATTCAATGGACGAGATCATCGAGATAGGTGAAAAGAGCGGATGCCGAATTCATTTTTCCCATTTCAAGGTCGCCGGTAAAAAGAACTGGAACAAGTTTCCAGGGATCATGGAAAAACTTGATTTTTGCGGGGAAAAGGGTATCAGGGTCTCTGTAGACCAGTACCCTTATGTAGCAGGAAGTACCATACTTAGCGTGATCCTGCCTCCCTGGGCACACGACGGAGGAACCGACAGGATCCTTGAACGTCTTGGCGATCCCGAGGCAAGAAAGAGAATGACAAGGGACATAACCGACGGGATCCCCGGCTGGGATAATTTCGTGAATTTTGCCGGCCTCGACGGTATTTTCATCACCTTTGTAAAGAACGACAAGAACAGCGATGCCGTGGGGAAAAGCCTTGTCGAACTCGGGAAAATGCGAGAAAAGGAACCCCTTGAGGCGGTATACGACCTTCTCCT
>CAZAMZ010000138.1:0-5058 GCA_964486375.1 uncultured Synergistaceae bacterium
CTTGCAATAGCGAGCCGGGCGGTCCCGGAACTGGCCCCATCATACCTCGAGAAAGGGATCTGCACCGTGGATTGCTACGACATCCACGGCGATGCCCTGATGGATCTCAGGAACAAACTTCGCAAAAGCGCCCTCAAGGGAAAGTCGGCGGCACTGACAGGGGCAGGATGGGATCCCGGAACGGATTCGATCTTCCGCGGAGTCTTCGAGGTCATTGCCCCCCGCGGCATCACCTACACCAATTTCGGCCCCGGGGTGAGCATGGGACACACCGTTGCCGCAAGACAGATCCCCGGGGTAAGGGACGCCCTCTCTCTCACGCTGCCTGCCGGACAGGGGAAGCACCGAAGGACCGTCTACGTGGAACTGGACGAAGGAGTTTCCCTTGAGGATGTCCGCAAGGCGATCCTCTGCGACAGCTACTTCAGCCACGATGAGACCGCCGTGGAAGAGACAGGGGACGTGAAGGGCATGGTCGACCTGGGTCACGGCGTCAGAATGGAGCGAAAGGGCGTCTCTGCATGCGCCGACAACCAGCGCATGACCCTGGAGATGTCCCTCACCAACCCGAACGCAACCGCCCAGGTGATGGTATCCGCCGCACGGGGTATAGTGCGCCAGCTTCCCGGGTGCTATACCATGCTGGAGATACCCGTCGGGGACTTTCTTCCCGGCGACAGGGAGGCCAACATCAGGCGCCTTGTCTGAGAATGGACAGAAAAACGAGAAAGAGAGGATGTTTTGAATGAACGCTGCCCGCGCCCTTCTTGAGATGCTCCACAGCTACAAGGTGGAATACGTTTTCGGCCTCCCGGGGGAGACCACCCTGGGCCTTTACGACGAATGGAAGAGTTTCGAAGGGGTGACCCACGTCATGGCCCGCGACGAACGCCACGCCGTATTCATGGCCGACGGGTACGCCCGTGTCAGCGGACGCCCGGGCGTCTGCGAGGGGCCCAGCGTCGGCGCAACCCACATGATCCCGGGGATCGTGGAGGCCCTGAAGTCCTGCATACCCTTGATCGTCATGACCTCCGACATCCCCCTCGGGATGGATAAGCGCAACATGCTCACCGGGTTCGACCAGACATCGCTGTTCTCGCCCTTCGTGAAGGAAAGCCTGACCGCCCACAGGGGCGAGGACGTGCCCTTCCTTGTCAGAAGGGCTTTCAGGGTGGCTACATCGGGGTGCCCCGGCCCGGTTCACCTGAGGCTGCCTATGGACGTACTCGCCCAGGAGACAGGGCAGCCCCTTCCCCCGGCGCAGGAACGCTTCAGCATCTGCCCCGGCACCAGGACCATCCCGGGGAGGGATGAGACAGCGGAGGCGGCAAAGACCCTTTCATCCTGCAGGAAAGGGATCATGATATGCGGCCAGGGGACACTCACTTCCAGGGCCTGGGAGGAAGTCGAAAGGACCGCCGAAAGATTCGGCCTCGCAGCCGGAACGACCATCAACGGGAAGGGAAGCATCTCCGAGCTCCACCCGCTTTCCATCGGCGTGATCGGCTCCAGGGGGAGTACGGGCTTTTCCAATTCCTTCATCGAGGAAGCGGATCTTGTCTTCTACGTGGGATGCAGCACCGATTCGGTTGGGACCGACGGGTGGAAACTCCCGAAGGAGACGGGGATGGTCCGCTTCATCCATTTGAACATCGCCGAAGGGGAGCTTGGAAATTCCTTCGGCGATGGTTTGCTGCTCCATGGTGACGTCAAGAGCACCCTGCAGGCTATTCTGGAGGCCGCCGATGATCTTGGCCTGCCCGGGAAAGAAGGCATGGAAGAGGTCATCCGTCAGAGACGGCACGACGGGGAGCCTCCTGCTGCTTCCGGAGACCGTCTCGACCCCAGGATGGCAACGGCAATGATCACTGGTGCCATGCCCCATGGTTCGGTCATAGTGGCTGACCCCGGAATGAGCGCCGTCTATCCCGCGGCCTTCTACAAGCTCCCCGAAGCGGGGCGCTTCTTCGTGACCAACTACGCCATGGGCGCACTTGGTTACGGGCTTCCCGCGGCGATCGGGGCAACCTATGCCGTCGGGGGGGATGTGCCGGTGCTGAACTTCATCGGTGACGGCAGCTTCGGCTTCACGTCGGGGGAACTCGAGACCGCTGCGAGACTGGGAAGGAATCTCAAGGTGATCCTTTTCAACAACGGCGGGTTCGGATGGATAAGGGCCACCAACCTCTTCAGCTTCGGTGCCCCTCATTTCGCAACCGACTTCACCAGGGTCGATTACGTGGCCCTTGCCAAAAGCTACGGACTGGAGGCCTTCAAGGCCTCATCGGAGGATGAACTCGGCGCAGCCCTTCCCGGCCTCTTCGCCCATAAGGGACCTGCGCTGCTGGAGCTGGTGGTCGCCCCGGAAGACGAGTGCGTCCCGCCCGTACCGGAATGGGGCATAAAGTCCAGGCAAGAAGGCCTGGAATGCCATTATTGGGGATAAGGATCTTTGAAAAGCGTTAGACGTGAGACGTGAGGAGAAAAACAAAGGCAACAGGAAGGACGGGAGAACCCGTAGATCGTACCCTCCAGTCAAGCTGAAGGACCTGGTCCCGAGGAGGGCTAGCGAGGGGCACGCCCTGTCGCTGCGCTTGGGGCACCTTGTGAATCGTGGATCTTAAACCGGATGGATCAAAGGCGCCAACAGCAAGGGTTGTCATTCTGAGGAGCCCTGGTGTGTAATCTGGCGGATGAGGATCTGGTTTTGCCCTTGTGTTCCCAGGATTCACTGTTCACGATTTACGATCCAAGACTCTTCTTCCCAACCCATTTGACAAACAGGATTATGACGATAAACTGATTGGAGCGTCGCCGGTCATCAGTGATGAGCGCCACTCCCCGGGAGGATCGCATGGCACAAGAGTTCGCAGAACAGGAATACTTTGTTCTCCACCTTCTCTCCGTATCGGAGGAACCCCTTGGGGCGGGTTCTATCCGGGAGGAACTGGCAAGGAACGGCATGGACCTCAGCGAGGCCTCCGTCGGGCGCCTTCTACGCGGGCTTGACACCCGGGGTTTCACCAGCAGGGTAGGTTATCAGGGACGTCTTCTTACTCCTGCAGGGGAAAAACGCCTTTCGCAACTCCAGTCGGAACGGGAACAGATCGTCTCCACGGGAGCCTTCCTTGAAGCCGTCAAATCCCGTGAAAAGGAGATGCTGCTGGAGATACTAGTGGCGAGAAGGGCCATCGAGCGCGAGATGGCGGCCCTCGCCGCCGAATCCAGAACCCGGGCCGACCTTGACGCCTTGAGGGATATCCTGGACAGGCAGAACGCCCTTCTGGCAAGGGGCGAACCTATGGCCTCCACGGATCCGGAATTTCACGAGGAAGTGGCTCGCATTTCGGGCAACAAGGTTCTGCAGTCGGCCATAGAGATCATTCGCAGAAGCGGGGAGGGAGCTTCCTTCTTCGAATACATCAGGACAAAGGTGGGCAGCCAGGTAGGCGCGGACCACGAGGCAGTTTTCGAGGCCATCGCTTCAGGGAACCCCGAAGAGGCAGCGTCCGCCATGACCAGGCATATCGACAATGTGATCAGGGATGTTCGTACATACTGGAAGGATCATGTCAGGAACCTTCCGGCCGGGAAGATGAGAAAAGGAAAACAGACCCGACCCGAAGCGGAATTAACCCGGTAACACCAGGGAGGTGGCCAGGGAGACGGAGAGGCCTTCAGGAAATGACGGTCGCTTGAACACCGCCCGGATCAGAGATCATCCGGGGCACTGATACAATTCCAAGGAGGTAAAGAAGATGAAAAGATCCATTGCACTGCTGGGAGTGCTTCTTCTGTTCACCCTTGCCGGCTCGGCCATGGCCGCTGACGTCATAAAGATCGGGCACACCGTATCCCTCACCGGGGGTGCCTCCATGTGGGGGCAGTCCGAAGCAAGGGCCCTTGATATGCTCGTGAAAAAGATCAATGCGAGCGGCGGGGTTCTGGGAAAACAGATCGAATTCGTGCGATACGACAACCGCAACGATGCTGTGGAAGCTGTCAACGTCGCCAGGCGCCTCGTATCCGACGGCGTCGTAGCCGTCATAGGCCCTGCCCAGAGCGGAAACTCCATCGCCACCGCACCGGTGCTGGAGAAAGCGAAGATACCCATGGTCGTCACCACAGCGACCAACCCCTACGTGACCATAGACCAGAAGACCGACAAGGTAAGGCCCTTTGCCTTCCGGCCATGTTTTATCGACCCATTCCAGGGAACCGTGGCTGCCCGTTTCGCCATTACCGATCTTGGCGCCAGGAGGGGGGCGATCCTCTACGACGTGGGTTCTGATTACGGACAGTGGCTGGCACGTTACTTCGAAGAGGCGTTCATTGCCAAGGGCGGCGAGATCGTGACCAAGGAGGCCTTCCGCACCGACGAACTTGATTACCGTGCCCAGCTCGGCAAGATCAAGGACCTGAACCCCGATGTCATCTTCATACCCACCAGCCAGAAGGAGGCCGCCATGGCAGCAAAACAGGCCAGGGATATCGGCATCGATGCAACCCTCCTGGGGACTGACAACTGGGGCAGCCCCGACCTCATAGATCTTGGCGGGAGCGCGATCGACGGAGGCTACTTCGTCAACCTGACAGACCTGGCCGACCCCGATATCCAGGATTTCGTGGCTGAGTACAGGGCAGCCTACGGCGAAGACCCTGTCCTCCCGAACCCGGTCATGGCTCAGGATGCCCTGATAATGATCGTGGAAGCCCTTAAAAAGGCGGGGACCACCGACGGGGAAAAACTGGCCGAAGCCCTGGCTAACCTCAAGGACATCAAGGTCACCAGCGGGGTCCTGACGATCAGCCCCGAGGACCACAATCCGCTGGACAAACCTGCCGTCATCCAGCAGGTTGACGTAGCCAACAAAACATTCAAGTTCGTAAAGAAATACGTATCGGTGGACTAGCTGAAACAGATGGAACCCGGGTCCCCCGGGAGGCGGCAGGATGGGGCCTCCCGGGGGACCTGACCTGACGGGGACGGGTGGGGGTAATTTATTCCCGATCCCCCAAAAGGATGTGTCAAAGGGAGTGTTCCTTCAAACACTG
>CAZAMZ010000139.1:0-2308 GCA_964486375.1 uncultured Synergistaceae bacterium
GCACCCTCTTCCTTCTAGGTATCCTTTGAAGATCCAGGTTCTTACTACTTTATCTATCTTTACTTTATCGAACAATGTAAAAATGGCACGAAGTTTATTTTTCTTTTCCAGTATTTTTGGTCTTTTAGTCTAAAAGGTGATATCCTTCTTGTCATGACGTGGATCAATTACTCCAGGATCATTCATTGAATTTTCTCCATACATAAAAGCATAGATGAGAATTGAATGACCTTTATTTCACATGACTTAAGCTGAGGGAAAATTAAAATCATTTCGTAAATTGTTTATTTTGCACAAATTACGCTTGCTCGTTTTTTTCAAAAACCTCACAAAAAGTAAAGAATAATAAGCCAGGGGGGATTTTTGCCATGCTCCTTAATCTCGCCATCGAATTTGCGAAATCAACCGGTGAGCTTATCGGGAGGAACCTCATAATCACCGATGAGAACGGAATAGTCATCGGCTCCGACGATCCCTCACGCCTTTCAACCCTTCATGAGGCATCGTTGGAGGTCATAGAAACGGGACAGGCGAAAAGTCATGATGAAGTCATGGCGGGAAGGATGATAGGCGTCAAACCGGGGATCACCCTCCCCATCGAATTGTCCGGGAAAGTGATCGGGACATTGGGCATACCCGGAAAGCCTGAAGAAGTGACCGTATTGGGTGGATTGGTGAAAAGACAGCTCGAAATATTCCTCAGGGAAAAGGCTTACATGCAATCCCTTTTCCTCAGGGAGAGGACCCTCCAGAGCCTTATCCAGGAGGTTGCCGAGTTCGATTTCGATAAGGACAATCCCTTTCTTCTCCAGAGGAGGGTATCGGAACTGGGCTTCAACCTTGAGACTCCCCACCTGGTCATGCTTGTAGATCTTTACCATTTCGGTGAGACCACGGACAAGATCAAAAGACAGGCTTCCGGGTCCATGATGGAAGAGGCTGAAATACGTATCCAGTCAGTAAAGATCCAGGTCCTTTCAACTATTAAGGACGTCTTTTCAAACCCCAGGGACATATCAATGTTCCTCGGGGAGGACAAGTTCATCATCCTGAACAACCTGAAAAGCACCATAGAGGAAAGGATGGCCCTGGAAGGCGCCCGAAGAAGGTGTTCCGAACTCCAGGAGAGCCTTGATCAGCAAGGGATCCGGGTCTGTATCGGCATGAGCGATATCGCCCGTGATATTTCGCAGTTGGGACAGGCATTCAAGGATGCCCAAAGTGCCTTGAGGATCGGGAAAAACCTCAGTAAAAGCCCCGGGTTGTTCTGGATAGGCGACTTCATGACCGAGGATTACCTTATATCGACTGAAAGAAAGACCCGGAAGCGTTTTCTTGAGACCAACCTTGCAGCACTGGAGAAACACAGGGACAGGGAGGATCTGTTTGAAACGATCCGGTGCTGGTGCGAATCAGGTTTCCGGCTGACCGAAGCGACAAGGTGCCTGAAGGTCCACAAGAACACACTTCTTTACCGCCTTGAAAAGATCCGGAGGATCACAGGGATAGAGCCCAAAGATTTTCGACACTTTCTTCCGCTTTATCTTGCTGTGGTCACATCATGTATCGAGGATTAGAAGAAGCCCGTTCCAGGCAAAGATATGTGAAGATTCCTACAGGGGGCTCTATCGGATCTAAATTGTCACACTTCAATAAGCCTGTAGCCCCTGACCCTGAACAAGTCAAGGCAGGCATCGACCACTTCTGCATCGTAAAGGACTCCCCTTTTTCCCTCAATTTCGGAGAGGGCATCTTCGATGCCCAGAGTTGGCCGGTAGGGTCTATGTGAAGCCATAGCTTCGACAACATCGGCAACGGCAAGGATCCTGGCCCCCTGGATGATATCGTTTCCCTTAAGCCCCTGCGGGTAGCCCGAGCCGTCGATGCGCTCATGGTGCTGGTGGATCATCTCCGCAATGGGCCAGTCAAAGTCTACCCCTTTGAGGATCTCGTAACCCTTTTGCGCGTGTTCCCTTACAATGGCAAATTCAGTCTCTTTGAGCTGACTGGGTTTGCTGAGTATCTCTGCGGGTACCGATATTTTTCCAAGATCGTGGATAACCCCTGCGATCCTTATTCCTTCAGCCTCCCCGGGAGTGAGCCCCATCTCGAAGGCTATCGACCGGGCAAGGTCGCCTACACGCCTCTGGTGGCCAGCCGTATAAGGGTCGCGCGATTCCACGGCCATGACGATCACCTGGATTACCGACCCGGTCACTCTCCGAAGCCTGTCCAGGGTATGTCTGAGGTCGTCTTCGGCCTTTTTGCGGCCGGTCACGTCCCATACGGTGGATATCATCAGCGGCTT
>CAZAMZ010000139.1:2408-5056 GCA_964486375.1 uncultured Synergistaceae bacterium
GGCAGGTTGTCCATTACCGTTCTCGTGAATTCCTCGTTTTCGCGAAGAGCCTCCTCTGCCTCCTTCCTCTCACGGATATCGGTGGCAATGCTCATAAAGGCCGGTCTGCCCTTCCAGTCGAGTTTTTTTGCAACAACGTGGACTGGGATAACTGAACCATCCCTGTGAAAGTGGGCCGAATCGAAGGACGCCTCCCCCTTTTCGTATATCAGTCGCATTCGCTCCTCAATGAGTTCGGCGCTCTCCGGAACATCCAGGTTCTTGAGGTTGATGGAAAGGAATTCCTCCTCGGTGTAGCCGTGAAGCCTGAGGGTCTCCCTGTTCACGTAAATGAATTTCCCCTCCGTATCGTGAATTGTTATTGACGCCGGTGCCCGATCCACCATTTCCCCGAGAAGCGAGAGCCTCTCCTCCTGGACACGCTGATCGGTTATGTCCATCCCGAAGATAGAAAGCCGGGTTACCTCACCTGAGGAGTCGAAGACAGGGTAGATCGAGTTCAAAATGCGGCGGCCCGACCTTTCGTCCTCGAACCTGACGGGCTTCCCGGTAAGGATGACCTCGGCAACTCGGGCCCGGCGCACCTCGGTCACCTCTTGAGGCAGAATATCGTACATGCTCTTGCCGACAAGGTCTTCTCCCCTTGAGAATCCCAACCTCCTGGCAACGGTGTCATTTGCTGCGAGGACTATCCCGTCCCTCTTCATAAGGAACGCCGATTCAGTCACAGAGTTGAGCATGGAGGTGAAAAAATCCTCGAACAGAACTTCTTTGCTGTGGTTATTGCCGTTTGCATCCTGTTTTGTCATTTCAACTCCTCCCGGCTTAAAGGATGGGCAAGGGGCACTAATCCCCCGGGGTATCCTGAAATTCCCCGCTTCCGGGTGAAGATATCATCCCTTCGAAGATCTTCACTATCCCCGGATCGAACTGGGCACCTGCACACCGGCGAAGTTCGGCCAGGACTTCCTCCCCGCTCATGGCATCCTTGTAGGGCCTCCCTGATACCATCACGTCGTATGCTTCTGCAACTGCCATAATTCTCGAGAAAAGGGGGATCTCTTCACCCTTCAATCCTTTTGGATAACCCTTCCCGTCCCAGCGCTCATGATGGGAAAGGACGATCTCTGCAAAGGGGCTGTATTCATTGACGGTGCTGAGGATACTGTACCCGATCTCGGGATGCCTTTTCATTTCTTCCCATTCCTCTTCATCAAGGGGACCGCTCTTTTCCAGAATCCTGTTGCTTACTCCGATCTTGCCAATGTCGTGGATCACTCCGGCAATCCTGAGATCATCGATATCAGGCTGCCCAAGTCCCATCTCTCTGCCTGTCGCCTCGCTCAACGCACTGACGTTTTTTGAGTGCCCCTCCTCTTCGGGAGACTTGGAGTGAAGCCCTTTCACGATAAGGTTCACCGACCTGTGATGGTAGCTGCTCTTCTCGGATATCTTGCGGCGGTACATCTTGTCCTCGGCCATGTCGAATACCTTCTCCACGCTTTCGCCGGCATCGGTCTTGGTGGCTCCTCCAAGGGAAACGGACATGGGGAGATCCTCAACCCTTTCCCTTGCAACCGCGTCGCCGATCCTGGTCATCAGGGGATCAAGGTGATCCGGGTCAGTCAGGGGCAGGAGGATCATAAACTCGTCCCCTCCGATCCTGGCAATAATGTCATCGGCACGGCACTCCTCCCTCAACACCCTGGCCACCCTTTTCAACAGTTCATCCCCTGCGGTGTGGCCGAAGGCGTCGTTGAACAGCTTAAGACCGTTGACATCGATCATTACCATAGAAAGGGGAAGGTTCCGGGGTACATCAAGGCGTCTCAGTTCTTCCTCGAAAAAGTGGCGGTTGTAAAGTCCTGTGAGCTGGTCATGGTAGCTGAGATACTCGATCTCCCTCTGCCTCTCCCTCTTCTCGGAGCAGTCCCTGAAGACGATGACCACCCCCGTGGTCTCGCCCTCCTTGTCCCTTATGGGAGCAGCACTGTCCTCTATCGGCGTCTCTTTGCCGTCCCTTGATATCAGGACACAATTATCCTCAAGTTCGACGGGCTCGCCGCTGTCCAGAACCTGCTTTACCGGGTCCGGAGCCTTCTCCCTTGTCAGTTCGTCGATGATGTTGAAAACATGCCTGAATTCCTTCTCCCTGGAACTCTCAACATCCCACCCTGTAAGACTCTCTGCCACACGGTTCATAATAATGACCCTCCCCTCGTTGTCGGTGGAGATGATCCCGTCACCGACAGAAAGGAGGGTGGTCCTGAAGAGCTCTTTTTCAAGAAAGAGCGAGCGTTCCATCTGCTTGCGCTCCGTAATGACCTCGGAGTAATAGACTGACCCCTCGACCTGGCCTCCGGCTTTGTACCATGGTCTGCACTGCCACCTGATGTTGTCGAACCTTCCATCCTGACGAAGTATAACATCGTCCTCGGAACCCAGAATTTCGCCATTCAGTGCCCGCTTGTGTATCTCGAGCCATTTTGTTTCAAGATGAGGGAAGACTTCCCCGAAAGTTTTACCGATTATCTTTTTCCCGACAAGATCGTTATTCTCCAGCAGTTTCTCGCTGACGAACACGAACTTCATCTCCCTGTCGAGGACCATGATGGCGTTGGGGTCATTGCCGATAACGTATTGAAGAA
>CAZAMZ010000140.1:0-5042 GCA_964486375.1 uncultured Synergistaceae bacterium
GTGATAGAGCAGTTCGATCCCTTTCTGGAGGTCCTCGTAATCAGTCCATTCCTCCGGGCAGTGGCTCCTGCCCCCCTTGCTCGGGACAAATACCATGGCTGTCGGGAAAACCGGAGCCATCACCATGGCATCATGACCGGCCCCGCTGCTTATGGTCCGCCAGGAAAAACCCAACACCTCTGCCTGGTGCTGAAGTTCCTGGCGGATCTCTTCATCCATGGCCACCGGATCGACCTTGAGCAGTTGATCCAGCTGGAAGGTCGTTCCGTCGTCCCTGGAAATTTTCTCAAGGCTATCGGTAATCCTTTTTTTCATCAGGTTAATGCAGGAAGCGTCGAGAGAGCGTGTATCCACGGTGAATTCAACTTCTCCGGGAACGATGTTCGGTGCACCGGGCCTTACGGAAAGGGTGCCTACGGTTGCCACCGACCCCTTCCCCTGTTCAATGGCCAGGGCAGGGATCTGGTTTATTACGGCCGCTGCCGTCTTTAGGGCATCAAGCCTCAGATCCATGGGAGTCGTGCCGGCATGGTCGGGGCGCCCTTTAACAGTTACCCGCATAAGGTCGGTCCCCACGATGCTGGAGACGATACCCAGGTCAACGCCCTCCTTTTCCAGCAGGGGACCCTGCTCGATGTGCAGTTCGAGAAAGGCGCGGACTTCCCCCGGGTTTCTCCTTGCTTCGGCGATCCTTGAAGGGTCGAACCCGAAAGAGGTCATGGCTTCCGCGATACTGATACCGTCCTCGTCCTTGTGCCGTTCCAGTTCGTCCAGGGTCAGTCCCAGCGCCATGGCCCGGCTGGCCAGGACTCCGGATTTGAACCGTCCGCCTTCCTCTTCGATCATTGCGATCATCTCGATCGGATGTGCTGTCCGGATATTGTTTTCTTCAAGGCATCTCAGGATCTCCAGGGCGGCTACAACTCCCGCCTGGCCGTCGAAATTGCCGCCGTTCCTGACAGAGTCGAAATGGGAGCCAATCATGACAGGGGGAAGGGAAGGATCAGCGCCTTTCCTCCTCCCGACAAGGTTTGCTGCGGCGTCTTCGTAAACATTTACGTCGAGTTGTCTCAACTGTCCGGCCAGGTAATCCCTGGCTCCCCGGTCCTCGGGCGTCAGGGAAAAGCGGGTAAGTCCTTTTTCGGGGGTTGCATTGAAGCAGGCAAGGTTTTCAAGATCTTTGCGTATCCTGGACAGGTTTGCCTTCATGATGGATCTCCTCCTGTTCTTTCTGGTCATAATTCAGGGCTTCCTGTTCCCGGCCTCTCTTCCTTGAAGGATCTTGCGATCCGGAATGACAGGCTCCTGCAGAGGTCCAGGAAAAGGCCGTATGGCC
The DNA here is from genome assembly GCA_964486375.1 of uncultured Synergistaceae bacterium. GTDB lineage: Bacteria > Synergistota > Synergistia > Synergistales > Thermovirgaceae > UBA4066. Next base: position 1,337 of record CAZAMZ010000140.1, read on the forward strand.
TGCCTGCAAGGGAGAAGATAAGGGACATGAAGACCGAGGATACAGCTATCTGTCTCCAGGTTGCGCCGGCAAAAAGCAGTACTATTACGTAAAGGGGCACCTGAAAAATGACAAAGGCCAGGGTGTCGCCGAAGATCATTTTCAAAGGCCGTGACCTGTCTATCCCGAGGAGGACAAAGAGCCTGTCCCGGAACCAGCCGTAGGGCCTCCCCGTCACCAGGTTCACGGGTATGGCCGCCAGCCTTGCCTGTATGGACTGGAAGACCGTCAGCCCGGCGACGAAGACCTCGATCATCATGCAGAGAGCAGTTGAGAAGATGATCATAGCCGTAATATCGGCCACAACCAATACAAATCTGCCCTGTCCCTTCTCCTGACTTTCAGCACCCTCTATCAAAGGTCTGCTCCTTCCGGAATGATAATTGCATCAGTCCTTTAGACCCCCGGGAGAATCGGCGGTATTTCCCGGATCTCAAAAGACTGCCTGGACGCCCCTTCAAATAGATACTATTTGAAAAAATTGATTTTAAAGCACCATAATTCCAGCAATAATAATTATTGTAAAGTCCATTCCTTGAAGTTGAACCTGGTGATATGATAACAAGGTAAATATTCTTCATCTTAACTGGAAAGGAGGTGGAGAAGTTGATGCGGAAAATTCTGATACCGTTAGTGATCCTCCTGTTGCTTCCTGTCTCCATTAACGTCGCACAAGCTCAGGATCTGTCAGGAACCTGGGATGTGAATCTTCACGGGTTCAATTACTTCACAGACCGGACACCTTCCAGGGTCAACATACCTGACACGGGAACGACGATGGAGATTCAACAGAACGGAACGAGGATAACCATAACTTTCGGAGCATTTGCTGGAGTCCATTCAGCCACGATATTCAAGGGGGCGATCGGAGAGGGCAACTTCGTGGCGACGTGGTGGTACCAGGGGTATCCGTATGAAACAAAGGTAATTACGGGGAGATACTCTGAAGACGGCGAAAGTATCAAAGGTACAATGATATATCCGAGGGCAGCTGACAAGGCAGGCATGGTTCCTGGCTGGGTAGAGGTGGAATTCATTGCAACCCGAAAAGTGGCAATGATAATACCCAAGCCACTAAAACCCGTTATCCCGCAGGTTGCCGCCATTCTTCTCGGGATCAAGGAAGACTGTATAACTTTCAATCCGGCTACAGCAGAGGTCAAGAACATAGGTGGACGATGGAAGATCGTCGACGGAGACCACTGGATCCTCGATTTCGGCAACAAGAAACCTGAGGCCGAAAAGGCCCTGAATATCATAGGGAGCTACGGACTGGACAAGGCATGTTACGTTGGGCGTCCGGATCCCTCGATGACCTATTGGACAGCAGGAGGCCAGGCACCCTCAGGTTCCCTTTCAGGCGAGGACTGTATTGGTTTCAACCCTGGAAACATCGAGATCAAGAATGTCGACGGTCGCTGGAAGATAGTTGACGGCTCGCACTGGATACTCGATTTTGCCTCCAGCCAGGAAGAAGCTGAGACAGCACTGCGGATAATAAAGCATTACGGCTTCCAGTACATTTGTTTTGTCGGAAGGCCCAACCCTTCGATGATTTACTTCCGCAAGTAGAGAGCTTTTGGTAGGAGGGCATAAACAAGAAAAAGCGGCGGGCAAACCCCCGCCGCTTTTTATCATAATAAATAGAGAAATTCATTCCAGGATGTTCATTTTTCGGGCCATTGCCATGGCCCTATCCTCCATGTCAGGGCCTTCCAGTTCAGCCATCACGTCCTTCAGAAGGAGCGGGATATCCAGTCCCTGGGGGCATTTCCTGACACATTTACCGCACTCGACGCACTGGGAGGCATAGTTGGTCTCACCTCTGCGGGTGATGCCGCTCATCTTCACCACGTAGGAGGCCTTGGCTTCCTCGACATTGCCGAACAGGTGCATCTTGTTGAACACTTCAAAGGCCCCGGGGATGTTGACTCCTGCAGGGCAAGGCATGCAGTAGCCGCAGCCCGAGCAGTTGACCTTCATTATCTCACTGTACTTTTCTGCAGCCCGTTTAACAAGGGCCTTCTCTTCGCGGGTCAGTGAACCCGGAAGAGCCTCACCGGCGATCCTCAGGTTTTCCTCTATGTGGGATTCCTCGTTCATTCCCGAGAGGACTACAATGACCTCGGGATGATCCCAGACCCAGCGAAGGGCCCACTCGACGGGAGTCCTCCTTGACGGGGCCTCGTCCCATATTGCCGCCACTGGCGGCGGAGCTTCCGGGAGACCCAGGTTACCCCCGCGGAGAGGCTCCATGACGAAAACTCCCAGCCCCCTGGAGGCGGCATATTTCATCCCTTTTGTTCCAGCCTGGTTCTCCTCGTCCAGGTAGTTGTACTGGATGAGACAGAACTCCCACCCGTAGGAGTCCACTATGCGATTGAAATCTTCCGGGAGGCCGTGAAAGGAGAACCCTGCGTTCAATATCCTTCCATCGGCCCTGGCATTGTCGAGAAAGTCTCTTGCTCCCAGGGAGTCAACGCAATCCCAAAGGGGGCCTGTGAGTGTGTGCATCAGGTAGTAGTCAATATGATCAGTCTGGAGTTTTTTCAATTGCGTGTCCAGGAACCTGTCCATATCCTGGCGGGATCTCATCAGGTAGGAGGGCAGTTTCGTGGCCAGTTTCACCCTGTCCCTGTAACCATCCTTAAGGGCTCTTCCGAGGAATGTCTCGCTCTCGCCCCCGTGGTAGGTCCATGCCGTATCGATGTAGTTGACGCCCCTGTCTATGGCGTAACGGATCTGGCAAGTGGCCCGTCCCTCATCGATAAGTCCGTCCCTGACGGGGAGCCTCATGCACCCGAATCCCAGTATTGACAATTCATCGCCGTTTTTTGGCAATTTTCGGTAAAGCATCTTTATTTCGCCCCCCGTAATGTTGAAAGGATGATACCCATGTCAAGGAAATATTCCGGCAGGACCGCTCTTATTGTATCAATATCCCGGTCCGGTTTATGTTAATGGCCCATTCCGGACAGCTAGAATATGAAATCCCTTTTTAATAATTTAAGGCACTGTTTCATCGGTCTTCCGAGGATTCCAGAGTCCTCTGGAGACTTTCGGAAATGTGTTTCTGCATAAGATCCCTTGCACTGTTTGGATCATTACTCTTGATCAGGTCGAGGATCCGCTCGTGTTCTTTGGCAAAACGTCTCAACTCCTCCGGGGGCCATTTCTTGTATTTTCCCCGCTGGAGGGTTATTCCAGCACGGATAGAATTGTAGAGCTGGAAAAGGAGATTGTTCCCGGACATTTGAACGATAGCGTCGTGAAATCTTGCATGGATGTCAACATCCGGTTCGGGCAGCCTGGTCTCCTCCTGAAGAATGGACTCCAGTTGAAGGATGTGATCCTTTGTTGCCCTTTCTGCGGCCCAATAGGCTGCCTGGGCCTCGATCAGAAGGCGAACCTCCATCAGTTCAATAAGTGGCGACTGATCAGAAATCAGCTTTAGCAGTTCAGTGTTGTGTATGTTCCTGAGCGCATTACCGGAAAGATAAGTTCCTTGCCCGGGTCGCGATTCCACGATCCCGAAAAAAGTAAGGGCTTTCATGACTTCTCTGATGGAGTTCCGGCTCACCTGGAATTGGCTGGCAAGAGCCGTCTCGCCGGGTATCCGGCTTCCCGGTGTCCAATACCCCCTTTTTATGGCGGATAACATCTGTTT
>CAZAMZ010000141.1:0-5031 GCA_964486375.1 uncultured Synergistaceae bacterium
ACGGGACGGATGATCCTTGCCTCGGTCAGCCCGAGGTCATCTTCGGGGAGAAACCCTTCTGCCTCGGTATAGATGCAGAACTTGTGAACGGGCTCCCTTCCTCTGACTCGTTCTACAAGGCTAGGGATGAAAATATGGTCAATGTCCCTGTTCCCTGCAAGGAGGGCAGTGTGCCCTGCCGAGAGTTTCATTGCAACGCAGAAGTCGGTGGGCGAGTGCCGCAGGCCAAGGCGAAAGACCCTCTCATCCGATACAGGGGAGAGCACGGGAAGGAACCCGAGAGATGAAAAGAGCGCCGAAGCCCAGACTGCACGGCTCCCTAAGGTAGTGGTACACCTCCTGATCCCTATCCGCGGGGGGTCACCTCCCCGGCGTTCTTCCATTGCGTCGAAACCGACCCCGACAAAGTGTTTTTCCAGGAGGGAATGAAAGACGTTCACGTAATCGGGTTTCGAGATATTCGAACCCTCGCTGTTGCCGAGGGGGCAGAAACCCCCGGTCACTATCTCTTCTTCGCCTATGGAGTAGATCTTGAGCTTGCATTCTCTCTTTCCGCAGGATCTGTTCCCGAAATGGTCAGGACAAGTCCTGTCCTGGTGGGAAAAGGGCTCAGCGGCAGCGTTCCAGCCCCTGAAGGCCGAAGCCGTGAGGCTTCCTTCCCTGCGAGAGGAAAGGATCCTTTCCCTTATGAAAAGAGCCGCCCCCAGGGCCCCCATGAGTTCCCTGTCCGGGTATGCGTGGATATCCCTCCCGGAAACATCGGCGATGGCGGCCAGGAAGGCTTTTCCCAGGGCCGGACCGCCCTGGCAGGAACACCTGGTCCTTACGTGCCCGGAGCCGCCGACAAACTTGTTGAAATAACTGGAGGCCGTTGCCCTGACTATTGCAGCTGCGATCTCCTCGACGGAATGATTCTCGGCTATCAGCCGGTGTTCCTCCAGTTCCATGAAAACCCCGCAGGTTGCGTCAATGACAGGAACCCTGCCTGCCCTGAGCGCCGCTTCCTGGAGGGAGTCCCTGACGTCAAGGCCAAGGATCGTGGCCATGTTCTCCAAAGTCTGCCCGGCTCCGGCCTGGCAGGAGTAGTTCATCCTCGCCTCGTCGACCTCGTCCGTAGCCCTGTCCCCGTCGCGCCTGAAGGTGGTGAACTTCATGTCCTGACCGCCGATCTCGAATATGGTGTCTATATCGGCATCCATAGCCCTTATTCCCGTTGCGTGGCAGGTGATCTCGTCAACAGCCCCGTCTGGTACCTGAAAGCCTTCCCCCTCCAGCCTCTTGCGTATCGCGGGGCTTGAAAGTACCCTCTCGAAAAGTTTCCTCGCCGACCCTGTAGTGCAGATGCCTGCAACGGGGTGGCGGTCCAGGTTTGAGGAAAGATGCCCCATGACATCCGCCAGAGCGCCCAGGGGGTTTCCGTGGGTGGCAATGTACCTGCTTCCCAGCACCACACCCTTTTCAAGATCCAGCACGACGGCCTTGGTGGTCGTGGATCCGCCATCCACGCCTATCACGACTTCCCCGCTGCCTGAGGTCCTGTCTGCCTCTTCCGTTCCCGGACGGCCGTAAATGTGTACCCTGTCGAGAGATGCGCCAAGCGAAGGTGTGTAAGGCCTCCTGGAACGTGCGATCGCGGCAGCTTCGCCGATCCTTTCTTCATCAAGCACGAAACGGTTCTCCTTCCCGGAAGCCAGGAGGGCTGCCCCGATGGCTCCTACATTTGCAAAGTGCTTGGGGCGGACAAGTTCCAGGGAGGTAATTTCCCTGATGTTGTCGAAGATGGGCTGGCAGCCTGCAGGCCACCCTGTAAGCAGCGCGCGTGATCCAGGCTCAAGGTCCCTGTTGCCTATGACATCCTGGACGACGTTCATGGCGATAGTTTTGAACAGGCGTGCCATGATGATCTCCCTGGGCATGCCCTCGTTCTGGTCATGGATCAGGTCCGACTGAAGGACAACGCCGCACCTGGCGTTGTAAGGGGAAGCGCTGTAATGGGCAGAAGCACCCGATTCCGCCTCTCCGAGCATCCTGGACAGGGCGTCCGGAGCATCGTCTCGGGAGGGGAACAGCCTTCTGACCTGTTTCTCCAGCAGGGTTCCCGAACCGGCCCCGCACTTGCTGCTGGTGCTCCAGTCCAGCAGGACGGGTTCGGGTTTCCCTCCCGACACAAGGAAGAAATAGGCGTCTTTGGCCCCGAGATGGAGGACGGCCCCGGCACAGGGTTCAAGAAACATTGCCCCCCTTAGAATGCACACACTGTCGAACTCCCTCATTACACCCGGGAATGCCTCGGGGAAATGGACCGTCCCTATCCCCGTGAATGCCGTGGATAGAATTTTGTCCTCTTTGAAAAGATCCTTGATCTCGCGGAGGATAGTCCTTAAAGATTCCATGGGCTTGCCGTAGTGCAGGGAAGGAGGTGGGGAAAAGACGACAGAATTATCGGCGTTCACCATTGAACAGTGAATGGCTGCCGATCCTATGTCAAAACCGGCGAAAAGATCTTTCCCGATGGCCGTCACCTCCTCCAGGGCGTGTTTTCCTCCTGATGCAGGTCGAGGCTCGCTCAGTCAGACAATTATACCCCAGAAGAATACGCCGGCAACTTTCCACCGGGGATCATTATTATGGTATTGTGGGCCCGTCGTAGGAATATGAACATCGGAGGTGCGGGAATGCTTATAGAGATAACAAATATCGAACCGTCGGAATGGACAGGAGATGCGGCAGCCCTGTTCCTTTTCGAGGGAGAGGAAGATCCTGCAGGGATCCTTGGTGATGACGTGGCGCCTGTTGTCAGGGAAAGGATGGCAAAAGCCGTCTTCAAGGGAAGAACCGACAGCGTCCTTTCGGTAAGCTTCCCCGGGGGCAGGCTGGGCAGCGTCTTTCTTCTGGGCCTGGGCTCCAGGAAAGCCGCAAATATGGACTCCTGGCGCAGGGGGATCGCTGTCGCCGCCAGACTGGCCGAAAAAGACAGGAACAAGCACCTGATGGCCTTTTGCGCAGAACCTTTTACCCCGGAAGTTTCATCGGCCCTTGCAGAAGGGGCATTGCTTGGCGATTACCGTTTTGAAAAATACAAGAGCAAGGACGATCCATCTGAAATCACGGCACCCCTTGAAAAACTGTTTATTAACAAGGGCGACGAGGGTTCCGTTTCAAGGGGGAGCGTTATAGCCAGGGCACAGAACTTTGCAAGGGACCTTGCGAACGAACCCGGAAACGTCATCAATCCTTCGACCCTTGCCGAAAAGGCAAGGAAAATGGCTGAAGATTCAGGAATAGAGTTCACCCTACTGGACGAAAAGAAAATGAAAGACCTGGGTATGAACGGAATAATCAGTGTCGGCGGGGGTTCCCATAACCCCCCAAGGATGATACACATGGTGTACAGGCCCTCCGGCAACCCTTCAGGAAAGATCGCTTTTGTCGGAAAGGGGCTTACCTTTGACAGCGGGGGTCTCAACATCAAGACCGGTGAATTCATGAGGAGCATGAAGGGCGACAAGACAGGTGCCTGCAACGTAATTGCTATCATGAAGGCAGTATCCGAGCTCAAACCTGATATGGAAGTCCACGGTTTCGCCGGTGTAGCTGAGAACATGCCCGGCGGCGGTGCGTACAGGCCCGACGACATCATCAGAATGTTCAACGGGAAGACCGTAGAGGTGGACAACACCGATGCCGAGGGGCGCATTGTGCTGGGTGACGTTCTGGCCTATGCCTCCAGGCAGGAACCTTCGGTAATAGTCGATATGGCGGCCCTTACGGGTGCATGTGTAGTGGCCCTTGGACCTTACACGGCAGGGATCTTCGGCAACAACGCCGGACTGGCCGCCTCCTTCAGGGATGCTTCGATAATGACAGGCGAGAGGGTATGGGAACTTCCCATGGATGACGAACGGCTGAAGAAGAAGATCCGCTCCGAGGTCGCCGATGTAGTTAATTCAGGAGGCAGGTACGGCGGCGCCATAACGGCAGCGATGTTCCTCAGGGAGTTCGTAGGGGAAGGGATCAAGTGGCTGCACGTTGACATAGCCGGGGTCGACAGCTCCGACGAGGAGTACGGATACTACCGCAAGGGGGCCACAGGCTTCGGTGTCCGCACCTGCCTGGAGTGGATGAGGAGGTACATGGAGCGTAAGTCGTGAATCGTGAGTCGCGAATCGAGAGTCCTGGGGCCCTGAATGTAAGATTAAATGCCTTTTGGTCTTTCGATTTGCGATATGCTATTTACGTTATTTTTCCTCACCGTTCTCCCTATGCGCATATAAGTTTGTTCCATTAAAGCGTCACGGACTGTTTTGCCTCCTTTGTGGCTGCCTGGCTTTTGTCCTGTCTGTCTGGTGTTCTTTCCCACCCCTGAAAAAACTTACCTGCGAAAAGCAGGTAAGTTCATGATTAATAAGATCGTCAATATCTCTTTCAAACGTAGGTCGTTATTTCCCCCTCCGTTCCTTTTCACAAAAACAAATCATCATTCAAACTGAAAATATTTTTCCGCTTTGTATCAGAAAAAGGTTTTGTGACTATTTTCTGGTAAAGGCTTTGGAGGATCTGCTGTTTTTGTTGACCTTCAGAAAACAAACAGGAAATTCGGAAATATTTGACTTGAGGCTTTTTTCAAACTAGTATTAAGACGTTCCGTAATAAGAAAAAGTGTTTCTCTAAGCGGAACATTTTCTGATGTTTCAAAAGGGGGGAGTCGATTATGGCTGAACAGAATACTATGATTTTTTCTGTTTCTAAAGCCCTTGATATCCTCGAAATGCTTAGCCATGAAAAATCAGCCGGAATATCAGATCTTGCACGGTCACTTGATATCAGCAAAAGTTCGGTTTTTCGCATTTTGGCGACTTTAAGAGTCAAGGGATATGTCATTCAAGACCTGGCCACCCGCAAGTACTCAAATAGCTTCAAGCTATTTGAGATCGGCAACAATGTTGTCAAGGATATGGGGCTAAGAAAACAAGCCTTCCCATATTTGAAGAAACTGGCTGATCAAACAAGCGAGGCAGTAAATCTTGCGGT
>CAZAMZ010000142.1:0-5008 GCA_964486375.1 uncultured Synergistaceae bacterium
GAGAAGACAAAGGCGACCAGGCCAAGGATTATTATCTTTATCGTCGCCGTGGTGAGGAAGGTATCGGCCCCCATCGTCGCCCCTACGGACAGCCCCAGGAGGATGGTGACAGTGTTGAGGATCTCGTTCTGGGCAGCCTGGCTGAGCCTTTCAGTCACACCGCACTCCCTCAGCAGGTTGCCGAACATCAGCAACCCGATAAGAGGAACCGATGCGGGAAGGATAAGGCCCGCCGAAACGGTCGACACGATCGGGAAAAGGATCCTTTCCCTCTTGCTGACCGGGCGCAGGGCATCCATTCTTATAGCCCTGTCTTTTTTGGTGGTGAACATCTTGATCACCGGCGGCTGGATAAGAGGAACAAGTGACATGTAGCTGTATGCCGCCACAGCCACGGCCCCAAGTATCTGCGGAGCAAGTTTCATTGTCAGGTAGATCGACGTTGGTCCGTCAGCTCCTCCAATGATGGCTATCGATGCCGCCTCGGGCACTGAGAAGCCCATCATCATGGCCCCAAAGAGGGCGACAAAGACTCCCAGCTGGGCCGCAGCCCCAAGGAGAAATGTCATGGGGTTGGCAAGCAGCGGGGAAAAGTCCGTCAGCGCCCCTATCCCCATGAAAATAATTACAGGGTATATTTCATGTTCGGCCCCATAGAAAAGGTACCTCAGGAACCCTCCCTCGTCCATGATCCCGGAAAGCGGCAGGTTTACCAGGAGGCATCCCGTAGCTATAGGAACCAGCAAAAGGGGCTCGAACCCCTTTGAGATGGCCAGGTAAAGCAGGATACATGCCACCGACAGCATTATTATATTTCCCGTGGTAAGCCCCAGGAACCCGGATTGCTCCAGTATCTCTGCCAGGGCTCTAAAGTAAAGTCCCATTTTTGAACCTCCCCTGCAAGGACTATTAAAGCCCTAGCCTATGACCACAAGCACATCGCCGGTGTTGACCGGGGATCCGTCAGAAACCTTGATCTCCTTGACCGTCCCGGCCGAAGGGGCCTGGATCTCGTTTTCCATCTTCATCGCCTCGAGGACGAGGAGAAGGTCGCCGGCATTGACTGCTGCACCCACATTGACAGCTACCCGGAGAACCTTTCCAGGCATGGGAGCGGTCACTGTTGTGCCGCCACCTGCTGCGGGCGCTGGCGCCGGAGCAGGTGCCGGAGCAGGAGCAGCGGCTGGCGCGGCAGCAGGAGCAGGTGCAGGGGCTGGCGCGGCGGCTGGCGCTGGAGAGGATGATCCGATATCCTCGACTTCGACCTCGTAGGCAGTTCCATTCACTGTGATCTTGTATTTTTTGGACATGTTAACCTTTCCTCCCTGTTTTTCGGTCAAATTTGAGACCTGAATTGTTCCAGATTCATATATGGCTTCTCTGCTTGCGTGACTCGTGACTCGTTACTCGTGACTCGAAAGTCAAAGGGGAATTCCTCCAACTTCGCATATTTGATATTTTTGCCTGCCAGTTACGAGTAACGGGTTACGGGTAACGGTTATTATTCAAACCCCTCCACAAGGTCCATCCTTCCGGCGGTCTTCCAGGCGGAAGGTTTGCCCCTGTTCGTTACGGTAAGGGGCCTCACGGATATGGCCCTTCCGCCCCCAGAGGCTGCAATTGCTGCAGCGATCACAGCCGCAATGACGTTCTTGTCACCTTCCGCAGGAGCGGTCGGTGCCGAAGGAGTCGGAGTCGCGACTACTGAGGCAGTCTGCTGACCTGGTCCAGAGGGTTTTGATGTCTTACGCTCAGAAAAATCGGCCAGGTAGCGTGTCCCCATAATGATCAGGGTCAGGGCGATCAGCACGAGGAACACGACAGAAAAGGCTATCATCGCCAGTGCGAGAGCCCCTCCAAGACCGTGGGAGAACTTGTCGGCAATGTGGGAAAGTTCCATCTGGATCCCCCCTTAGTTCGGCATTACGCCGTGTTTGCGCCTCGGGCGGAGCTGACGCTTGCTTTCGCACTGGACAAGAGCGCGGTAGATCTCTCCCCTCGTCTCTTCAGGGAGGATGACCCTGTCGACGAATCCCCGCTTGGCTGCCTGGTACGGCGTAGCAAAGGCCTCACGGTACTCCTCGATCTTCTGGGTCCTGGTGGCCTGCGGATCCTGGGCACTTTCTATCTCTTTCTTGAATATTATGTTGGCTGCACCTTCAGCACCCATGACGGCGATCTCGGCCTGCGGCCATGCAAGGACAACGTCAGCTCCAAGGTCCTTGCTGCACATCCCGAGGTAGGCCCCTCCATAGGCCTTACGGAGAACAACCGTGATCAGGGGGACAGTGGCTTCACTATAGGCATAGAGAAGTTTGGCCCCGTGCCTGATGATCCCTCCGAGTTCCTGGGCTTTGCCTGGCAGGTACCCGGGAACATCGACAAAGGTGACGATGGGGATATTGAAGGCGTCGCAGTAACGAATGAACCTGCTTGCCTTGTCGGAGGCGTCTATATCAAGGCATCCTGCCATTATGGCGGCCTGGTTGGCGATGATACCGGTCACATACCCGCCTACCCTCATGAATCCCGTGACAATGTTCTTGGCCCACATGGGCTGAACCTCGAAGAATTCTCCACCGTCGGCTACCCTGGTCAGCACGTCCTGTACCTTGTAACCCTTGTTGGGGTTGGTCGGGACGATATCCCTGAGGCTTTCATCGGTGCGGTAGGGGTCGTCGCCGCTGTCGCAGAACGGTGGTTCTTCCATGTTGTTGGAGGGGAGGTAGGAAAGAAGTTTTCTTACCTGAGTGAAGCACTCGTCCTCAGTGGAGGCAAAGAAGTGAGCGTTGCCTGAGATCTGGTTATGGGCCATTGCCCCGCCGATCTGCTCACTTGTGACGTCTTCACCAGTTACAGCCTTGATGACCGCTGGACCGGTGATATGCAGTATGCCTATCTTGTCGACCATGAAGATGAAGTCGGTCAACGCGGGGCTGTAAACCGCTCCGCCCGCGGTGGGGCCGAGAATGAGGGAGAGTTGGGGCACCACCCCGCTGGCAACGGTGTTGCGGTAGAAAATGGTACCGTAACCGCTGAGGCTGTCGACAGCTTCCTGTATCCTTGCGCCGCCGCTGTCGTTCAACCCGAGGACCGGTGCGCCGTTCTGCATGGCCAGGTCCATGACCTTGCAGATCTTTTTGGCGTGCATCTCGCCGAGGGATCCCCCCATAACGGTAAAGTCCTGGCTATAGATATATACCAGGCGCCCGTCGACGGTCCCGTAACCGGTGACCACACCGTCTCCCGGGTAGGCCTTCTTCTCCATGCCGAAGTAGATGCAACGGTGTTCAACGAAAGCATCCAGCTCGACAAAGCTTCCCTCGTCCAGGATCTTGTCGATCCTCTCTCTTGCTGTCATCTTGCCTTTCTCATGCTGCTTTGCAATGGCTTTTTCTCCGCCGCCGGCTTCGGCTTCGTCCCGGAGTCTCACCAGAGCCTCGCAAAGCTCCCCTATCGTCCGCTCAGACATCTCTTTTCCTCCCTATTGAACAGATTCCGGCTCTTTGCCGTGATCGGATTATGGCCGTTCGCTGAGTTCCAGCAGAACGCCCCCAGCTGTCTTGGGGTGAACGAAGGCTATTCTTGCGCCTCCGGCTCCGTAGCGCGGTTGCTCGTCGATCATACGAAGACCCAGGGCCTTCATCTTCTCGAGGGCTTCCTCCAGGTTCTCGACCCGGATAGCCAGGTGGTGGATCCCTTCGCCCTTCTTCTCTATGAACTTCGCCACCGGGCTCTCGGGATCGGTAGCCTCCAGAAGCTCAACCTCGGTATCACCAAGCGGAAGGAAGGCCGTCTTGACCTTCTGCTCGGCAACTTCCTCGACACCGGTACATTTTATACCCAGAGACTGTTCCCAGAACTTGAGAGCTTCATCGATGCTCCCAACGGCGATGCCGATATGGTCAATCGCTACAGGTTTCATCCTTTACCTCCATAGGCAGGCCCGGATGCTTCCGGTCCCTGATATCCCGCACCCCTGCCATAACAGACACCCTTCTGGAGCCGGGGGTCCCGCTGGCAGACATGCCGGTGATCCAAACCGTGGATATTTGCCTCAGGACTCCTTTCTCCTTTTCTCCTCTACGGTCTTTTCTATCCATTCTATGCATTTCTTTGTTGAGGTCCCCGGTCCGAAGATCGCCCCGGCACCCATCTCCAGAAGCCTGGGAATATCGCCATCGGGGATGACCCCGCCGCCGAAAACGATGATATCCTCGGCATTTTTGCTCTTGAGAAGCCTGATTATCTCTCCAAAGTAATGCTCGTGGGCCCCGCTAAGGATGCTTATCCCTATCGCATCGGCATCCTCCTGGATCGCCGTCTCGACAATGCTTTCAGGTGTCTGCCGGAGACCTGTGTAGATTACCTCCATACCGGCGTCCCGGAGCGCCCTGGCTACTACCTTGGCCCCCCTGTCGTGTCCGTCAAGGCCCGGTTTGGCTACGATAACACGGATCCTGCGTTCGCTCATTGTTCGTCCCTCCTGATCCCTGACGTCCCTAAAGGACGATATTCTCCCGGTATTCGCCAAATTCCTCTCTAAGAACCCCGCAGATCTCGCCCTCGGTGGCGTATACCCTTACAGCGTCTATTATTGACGGCATCAGGTTCACGCTCTCATCTTTGGCTGCCGACCTTATGGAGTCAAGGCGGTTTTTCACCAGCACGTTGTCTCGCCCCTGCTTCATCGCCTGGAGAGCCTTTTTCTGGTTCTCGCCGACGGAGGGATCGACCCTGAGGAGGTCCCTCCCTTCGCCGTTCTCCTCGACCTGGAATTTGTTGACCCCGACCACTATCCGGTCGTCATTCTCGACGGCCCTCTGGTACTGGTAGGCAGCATCCTGGATCTGCTGTTGGGGGTATCCCTTTTCGATCGCGACGAGCATCCCGCCTATTTCATCTATCTTGTTAATATACTCCATGGCCTGGCGCTCGATCTCATTTGTCAGGCTCTCGACGGCATAGCTCCCCGCAAGGGGATCGACCGTGCTGGTAGCCCCGGATT
>CAZAMZ010000143.1:0-4982 GCA_964486375.1 uncultured Synergistaceae bacterium
TACAGCAGTTTCCCCCTTCTGATAATTATTCTTACATGGGTCACAACTTCCGCCTCCATATCCACTCTTCAAGGCCTTTGGGCAGTTTCCTGGGTACAGACCACGACAAATGGGAGTGTCCTGTCCTGCCGAGCCTGTGTGACCTGGATAAGTGTTGGAATGGTACTTGGCCCACTGGCAGGGGGGGTAATTGTGCGAAAAGTCGGTGGAAGCAAAAAGTCATTTTTAATAATGTGCATGCTTACCCAGTCGAGCTGGATCTCCTGGATGGCAATCTCTCTGTTGGGGGGTGGCCTTGAAATGTTGGGGTTTTCCGGTTTTCTGACAGGCTTTTTCAGCGGGGCCGGGTTTGTATTTATGGGAAACGCCATAAGGGAACTTACGCCGCCAAGGTGGACGGGAACTGTTATCGGCCTTCTTAATCTCCTGATCTACGGCTTCCTTATCGTATTCCAATGGGGCACAGGCCTTGTCCTGGATCTTTTCCCGTCGGACCTTTTCTCAGGATTATATTCCCAGGCCGGATACCAGATCGGTTTCGGAGTTATCCTTGTCATTCAGGGTTTTTCATTTTTACTGATACCGAAAGCCGATTCCTTTGCTCTGGAAACATCGCACAACAGCCCAGGGTAGTTTCGATGGTTGCTTCCGGAAAACCTCCCTTCCAGCCCTGACCACTCCTCCCCTTATTTTGATGGCGACGGCTTGAACTACGTTCAGGAAGGAACTGATGTTTTACGGTCTGTATCTTGGGGAGCCGGATTGCTTACTTCCACTTAATGGCCCCAACAGTACCGGGTATCAATTAAAAGGGTGATCTATGGCGATCTGAATATCAGGCCTGGCAAGTTCAATGGCTTGTTGAACGTTTATGGACATAGGGTCCTATGATCACATAAAGGAGACAGGCCCCCGCCATTGTCAGGGCGATCCAGGCCGCGTAAATATCACCCAGGATAAGGAACGCAATGATGGCAAGAACGGCCGGGGCAAAGTAGCGCACCCTGTTGGAAGGTTTGGGGTAGCGAAATGTGGAGAGTTGCAGTGTGATCATGACAAGGACAGGTATCTGGAAAAGCACACTGACAGGACCCCTTACAAGGATATTCTGTTCGGGTTTAAGCACCAGCGCTGCAAAGACAACCAGGGCGATCCAGGACGAATTCGCCGTAATAGGCAGACCGATAAACCCTCCCTGGCCGCGAAGGGGATCTCCGGAACGGAATCTCGACATCCGTGAAGCGCCTGAAAATACGATCGCTGTAGGAAGCACCCAGCGCCAAACAGGGTTGGGTCCATATAAAAGGAGCGAGAACAGCAAAGCCGCAGGGGCCAGGGAGAAGGCCGTGAAATCAACGAATGTGTCCAGTTCTGCACCGAATGACGTCGAACCGTTTATCCACCTCGCGAGATTTCCGTCGAGCCCGTCCAGGACAAGGGCCAGGATAATGTACTGCGCCGATCGTGCCATCAGGAGGGGCATATTAAGGCGCATGGCTTCAAGGGTCGAAAAAATGCTGGCAAAAGAGAAGAAAAGCGCCGCCAGTGTCACAAGAGATGGAATAGCCTGGCGGACATGTTTTTCTGTTATCATGGTTTCCCCTCCCTTACGATCCTGGCTATTACCGTTTCTCCGGCCGTGACCTGGTCACCGATCCTGGCAACCAGTTCTATGTCTCCCTTGGGAAAGTACATGTCGAGCCGTGACCCGAACTTCATCATGCCGAACCTGGCACCCCTGGCGACCTCCACCTCTTCGTCATGGGAAAGCCAGTAGACCACCCTGCGGCAGACTGGCCCGACGATCTGCCTTATCAGGCAAACGGTGCCCTCGCCACGTACTATTATCGCGTTGTGCTGGTTGACATCGGAGGATTTTTCATCAAAGGTGAAAAGCCTTTTCCCTGGAAAGTACCCCAGGAACTTCGAGCGGCCCCCGATGGGGAACCGGTTCACGTGAACGTCGAACAGGCTCAAAAAAATGCTTATTCTGATGCAGTCAGCGTTGATGTATTCTTTCTCACTAACTTCGGCTACCTTGGCCAGTTTCCCGCTCGCAGCTGCAACTACAACCCCGGGGTCTAAAGGAGTTGACATTTCAGGATCCCGAAAGAAAAACAGCATGTAAGCAACGGAGGAAGCGCCAAGGAAGAACCCCGCGGCCAGGGCTGTGCACCAGGCAGCCCCAAAAAGGGTTAAAATGCCCCAGACCGACAGGCCAGACAGGACAGAAGCGGCTACGAAGGGTTTTACCTCTGGCCTTACCTTCATTTCATACCAACCCCTATAGGGTGTTACCCCCTGAGACTATGCTGCAGCAGAACTGTTTATCATACGATTTTACGATATTTTTAATGACCTGTAATCAGTAAAAAGTCTAGTTGAAGGGCATCAGTGAAAAGCAGGCGCCAATAATTAGGGACGAACGGGAAACGGTATAAGCAGTGCCAAATTTGCGGGACAGGTAAAGTCTTCAGGAAATCAGCCTTTGTCGCCTTTTGTAAAAGATTTTTTCACAAAGTCAATAAAGCACAAGGAACAGTGGGCAGCAATATGTAAATCCTTGCTTGCTAAAACAAATTTGGGCGGAGAATGTATTTCCCCCTGCCAAATTTGGCCCTTGACTTTTTCAACAGGGCGGCGTATTATCTTTTTACTTGAAAAAAGCCCTCAACCGGGAGAATCCCGGTAATTATAGGGGTCTTTGAGGGGCTGCTAGGCACAGCAAAGACCCGAAAAGCGGAGGCCGGGCTTGAAAACCGGGCCTTCGCTTTTTTGTACAAGGCCGGCATGAAGAGAGTTCAGGGCGCCTTTCCCCCGGTTTCAGGAGGATCGATGCCAACAGGCCTGGCTTCACGACCATTTCCTTGACTGGCAGAAAAAACACCTGGTTCCGGCTTTCCGGAAGTATCGACCAAACAGGGCTTGTTATTGTCTGACTTTGTCAAAATGTTCAAGGATGTGCATCTTTATCTCTTTTTGCAGGATCTCCTGTTCCACGATCATCAGAAGATGCCCTCCTCTATCAAAGCTTACAAGCCTGGCCGAGGCGATATGCCTTTGGGCATATTCGGCGTTGTGGAAGAGCTGCAACATATCGTCCCTGGCGTGCAGCACAAGGGTAGGACATTTTATTGCGACTATCCTCTCGCCCGGCAATTTAGCCTTGTTGTCAAAATTCGCCCCGGCAGATCTCAGAGAAGACGGATTCATGTAGTCGATAACCTGGTCCACAAGGTCTCTCTGCTCTGGGGAAAGGGCGTTAAAAACTTCCAGGTTTGCACCCATCAGCCCGATGAACTGCTTTCTGAAAAACCTTGTCAGCCCCCAGTAGAAAAGATCCCGTTTGTATATGGCCACCAACAGGTCTCCTTTTTTGTCCGCCTGGGTCTGACCGTCCGCGCGGGATGACGCCACCCCGCAGGAGACCATGGTAAGGGAGGCGATGCGTTCGGGATACATGGCTGCGAACAGCAAAGCCGAAGGCCCCCCATGGGACAGTGCGACCACGGCAACTTTTTTCACCCCGAGGTGATCCAGGAGAAATGCATAGGCCTTGGCCTGATCCTCGAAGGTGGCACCATCATTGAAAGTTGACCGAAGATACCCGAAACGGGAAGGAGCGATCCAGCTGAATTCATCTCCCAGAACCGAACGGACCACTATCTCGCCCTGGTCGTAACCTCCCCCGCTCCCGTGAATAACAAGTACGTCAGGCCCATATCCTCCCCTGGTGTACTCTATGTTTCCGTAAGGGGAGGAAACTACTGAACTTGGCCCCTCGATCCTTCCGTAGGCCCGGTGCATATCAAAGGCAAAGAATCCACAGGCAAGCAAAAGTGCAGCAAATATCGCGCCGGCAACACAAAGAAAGATCCTCCTGGAAAGACTACCTGACATCCCTCAGATCACACCTTCCTCAACTCCACAAACCGTGCCCCCATCTCGTAGGCCTTCCTGCAATCCTCGGGAAACACTTCTCTTCTCCTTTTGGCTTTGTCCGGTTCGCTGAATCTTTCAACGACATACTTTGAGTAGTCGTCAAACTGGTAAGTGTCAGTGCAGAACAGGTTCTCCGCATATCCGAAGATCTTCTCGAACATAAGTCGGTTGGAGTCGAAAAGCGACTTGTACCCCATTGCTTCGATCATGTCTTCCTTCACATTCATTGTATAGACCAGACCCACAGGTATCTGTATCTCCCGGAGGGTGAGTGCTGACTTGCCGTAGGAAAGATATTGGAAGATCATCCTTTCGATAAGAGATCTCATCTGCCCAGTTACGTTACCCAGGTAGACAGGGGAACCAAGGAAGACTCCATCGCAGTTATGTATTTCCTCCAGAACGGGAGTCAATCCGTCAATGTAGCCGCAACGGCCGTAGCTCTCGCCCCCTTTTGTCTTGCAGGAAAAGCAGCTGGTACACCCTTTGTAGTCAATATCATAAAGATGGTACAGATGCGTAACAGCCCCCTCCGAGGCTGCCCCTTCAAGCGCATTCCCAAGCAATGTAGCTGTGTTCCAGGTCTTCCTGGGACTTCCGTTAATGGCGATTATCTTCATTTGGAGCCTCCTTGATCAGATGTATGATTTTTTGCGCGCACTGAAAGATACACCTGTGTACCCTGTTGTCCAGGCTATCGGGTTTGACCTCAATTGGCAGGCCTGATGTCTGGTTCATCACGTTTTGTTTCATCCCATATATTGCGGGGTCCTCAAAACAGGCTCCTTGCCCAGGAGCATGATACCGAAATGATCAAAGACCTCCCCTGTCTTTTCGTCACGGTCGTGCCACCTGGCCAGGAACTCCTTCTCTCTTAGCCAGGTCCTTCGGAAGGATGAGGGATCCTCGAAGAGAAGCACTCCCTTTGCGTGCCCGATAAATATCGCATAGTGACCATCTTCGTAGTCCTGCTCCCATTCTTTCAGGGTCTTTGGACGTTCGGCCCAGGCCTGCAACAAAACAATAACCGGAACCCCCTC
>CAZAMZ010000144.1:0-4978 GCA_964486375.1 uncultured Synergistaceae bacterium
GAGGCTTGGCTACGTCATGCAGGAGATAGGCGAAGGGTCGAACTGGCAGATCATCCCCGAGGTCGGGCTGAACGTGGGACACTTCGACAGGGGGGCCTACACCGAGAAGAACGGCTTCAGCTACGGCGGGTTCAGCACCACCGTTGTGGAAGGAGTTCTCGGCATCCGCCTGAGGGGTGAATACGACCGTGCCGACGGCTCGAAGTTCGTGCCGCAGGCGAGGCTTGCGTGGGTGCACGTGCTGTCGGGCAAGGACATAACCATAGACCAGAGCTGGGGAGGAACGACGCACTGGTTCACGGAGAACCTGGACGACGACTACTTCGTGGCTGACCTTGGGGTGTCGCTTTACAGGCTGAACGACATGGACATCTCGCTCAACTACGGCGGTCGCTTCGGCGACAGCAGCACGACCCACGGCGGCTGGCTGAGGGTGCAGTGGAGGTTTTAGTTCGTAACCCGTGACTCGTAACGCGTGACTCGGAAGCCGGAAAGCAAGGCGGCAGGCTTCAGGAAAGGCAAGATCAACGGCGTAAACGGTCAACGGTAAACAGTGAACAGTGAAACCCGTGGATCGTGAATCGCAGGATCAAGAACGTGAACGGTGAACGGGAAAAGCAATAGCTAGACCAGAGACAACAAGACCAAAAACAGCAGGGGGGCGGCGGGAGCCGCCCCCTTTTCTGATCTTCAGGGAGGTCTTTTAGTCAGGGATAGCCGAAAAATGGGAGAAAAAAGCTCAAAATCAGGGATATTTACCAAAAGTCGGCAAAGAACACTAACCTTTCCTGACCAAACAATTTGACCTTTACTGACGAAAATTGCTATCCTTCCTTCGAAAACAACTGAAAAGGAGGGGGTTTTAAATGAGACAGATGGTTCCATTCGGAAGAGGTACGGGTATTTTCGACGAAATGGACGATATTTTCAGGGGTTTCTCGGACGCCATCAAGCCGATGACCAGGAGGTACGTCCCCGTCGACATGTACGAGGAGAACGATGAGGTGGTCGTCAATATCGACGCTCCGGGCTTCGAGCCTTCCCAGATAGAGATCAAGACGTTCTCCGACAGGGTGAACATAAGATCCAAAGAAGAGGAAAAAAGCGAAAGTGAAGAGGAAGGCCGGACCTGGTACATGCGCAGGGCGGGCAGATCGATCAACCTTTGCGTGACCCTGCCGACCGAGGTCGATCCCGACAAGGCACAAGCCAGTTTCAGGAACGGCGTCGTCAGTGTCCGTATGCCCAAGAGCCGGGCTGTCCAGGGGCGTGTACTGGAACTCAGGCAGGAGTAAAGGCAACTGATGATCCCGGAACGGCCCATAGTGTAGAATTTCCCTGGAGGCGGCATGTCTGCCGCCTCTTTTTTCGTCAAGCGGGATCATCTGTGATCGCCAATGAACGGGAGGTTTTTTCATGGCAAAAAAGGGATCCTTCAAGTTCCAGGCGGAGGCGAAGCAGCTTCTGGACCTTATGATCCACTCCGTATATTCAAACCCTGACATCTTTCTCAGGGAACTTGTGTCAAACGCCTCAGACGCCCTGGACAAGCTCCGTTTCGAGTCTCTGACGAACGATGCACTCTCTCCTCTTGTCGATGATCTGCACGTTCTCATCGAGACTGATCATGAGGCCCGGACCCTTACCGTGTCTGACACAGGAATAGGCATGAACCGGCCGGAACTGGTGGATTTTATTGGCACCATAGCCCGCTCCGGCACGAAGGAATACGTCAAGGTCCTTCGTGAGAAGGGCTCTGAATCGATCCCCGAGGATCTTATTGGACAGTTCGGTATCGGGTTCTACTCGTCCTTCATGGTGGCCGAAAGGGTTGTCCTGGTGACCCGCCGGGCAGGAGAAGACCAGGCCTGGAGATGGGAATCACCCGGTGACGGCACCTACACCCTGAATGAAGGTGAGAGAAGCACCCCCGGGACGACAATAACGCTTCACCTGAAACCTGTCGAAGCAGAGGGGCCGGAAAAGGATTACTCGGACCCTTCGGTCATACGGGGGATAATCCGCCGCTACTCCGATTTCGTGTCCTGGCCGATCCGCATGGCGGGCGGCGACGGCAGCCTGGAAACCCTCAATTCAATGAAGGCCCTGTGGACAAGACCCGAGGAAGAGGTTTCCGAGGAGGAATACGAGGAATTCTACCGTCATTTAACCCACGACTGGAACAAACCTGCCAGGAGGATCTCATTAAGGGCCGAGGGCGGTATGGAATTCAGGGCCCTGCTCTACATACCGTCAAAAGCCCCGCTCGATATCTTCATAAGGGACCTCCCCAGGGGGATACAGCTCTATATCCGCCGCGTATTCATAATGGAAGACTGCAGGGAACTGATACCTGAATACCTGCGTTTCCTAAGGGGGCTTGTTGATTCCGAGGATTTGCCTCTCAACATTTCCAGGGAGATGCTCCAGGAGAGCAGGCAGATCGAGACGATCCGGAGAAGCCTCACCAGGAAGGTCCTCGACAGCCTTTCCTCGATGCTCAAGGACAACAGGAAGGCCTATGTCCTGTTCTGGGAAGAGTTCGGCAAGGTGCTCAAGGAGGGTATCTTTTCTGACGGCAGGAACAGGGACAGGATCCTCGATGTCTCCCTTTTCGAGACGACCCTGTCAGAGGGCCCGACGACCCTTGACGATTACATTGCCCGGATGCCCGAAGGGCAGGAGGCGATCTATTACGTTACTGCTCCCAGCCTTACTGTGGGTAAAAATGCCCCTCACCTGGAAGCATTTGCAGGTAAAGGGTACGAAGTGATCGTCCTTGCGGATCCGGTGGACGAGCTGTGGGCTCCGGCAGTGACGGAATTCAAGGGGAAAAAGTTCTCTTCCGTATCCAGGGGGATAGTGGAGACCGCCCATGAAGGATCGGAAGCGGATGATCCGGAATCCGCGAAGGAAGAGATGGAAAGCTTTCTGAAGGGTCTCGAAAAGGCCCTTTCCGGGGAGGTAAAAGAAGTCAGGGTTTCGGGGCGTCTCAGAACATCACCGTCATGCCTTGTAGGTGAAGAGTTTGACCTGTCACCACAGATGGAGGCCCTGCTGAGAGCTGCCGGCCAGAATGTTCCGAAAGTGCTCAGGAGCCTTGAGGTCAACCCGGACCACCCATTGGTGGAGAAGGTAAAAAAGATATACGAAAGTGACCCGTCTGTTCCCGGTTTCAGAAAATATGCCAGGGTACTTTACGGCCTGGCGGCTCTGGCGGAAGGCGGCAAGCTCGATGATCCTGCAGCATTCAGCCGTGAGGTCGCGGAATTACTTGCCAAGCCGGTATAATCTGATTGATGCCGGATGCATGGACAAATACTTCTCGAGGGGGTGGACTCCGTGTCCAGGGCATTTGTGGATGAGGACAGCGAAGCCCGTCTGAACCGAGAGAAATTGGAACACGAGAGAAAACTTCGGGACTGGTTGACCATACAGGAGAAAAAGATCGTTTTCCTGGAGTCGGATCCCAAGGCTGATGAGATGGACCAGGAACTGAGGAAGCAATGGCTTCGCGAGACCCGCGAGGATATTGAGCGGACCCGGCTGCTGCTGGATGAAATGTCACGCCGGGATCAGAAAAGCCCGAAAGATGAAGGTCTAACCTGATGCTGATCATTGTGCGCCTGATCAGGTTCATATTCCCCATGGTGGTAGCTTTTTTCCTTTTCAGGGCCCTTTCGGGGCTGCTCTACAACTGGATGGGCCAGGGGAGACGCTACGATGGGGGAAGCCGGCGCACATCTCCCCCCCCTTCCGGGGGAAGGACATTTCGAAATTCCTACGAGGTGCTGGGCTGTTCTCCCGGGGATAGCGATGAAAAAGTAAAGAAAGCCTACCGGAAGCTGGTAACCAGGTACCATCCCGACAAATTCATTGGCCTCGATCTGGACAAGGAGTTCATAGATCTTGCCGCAAGGAGATTCCAGGAGATCCAGGAAGCATACGAGCATATCCGTCGAGAAAGGGGCTTTGCCTGATCGGCAATTGGGCGTTGAAGGACTTGCCCCCACGAGAGAGGAGAGATGAGGGAATGAGGAAAAGAATGCTTGTAGCCGTGGTGATCATTGCCGTGGCTGCTTTTGCCGGGTACAGGATAGTGGGCTCTTCAACGGGGGAGGGCCTCAGGATGACCCCGGAGGCCCAGGCGGAAATAGCCTCTTTGGGCAATGAGGTTACTCTTGCCCCTGAGGTTCTTTCGAGCGGCTGAGCGAACGTGGTCGTTGCCACGGTCCGTGGCGGATCGCCGGATTCTACGGTGAATTTCAGACTTGTTGAGGGTGACGGGGTGTTGGTGTGGGTCGATCGTTCGCTGCGCTTCAGGGGCGATGTGATAGACCTTGACGTGGGTTACGCGGGCGAGATGCTGGTAGTCTACGCTATCAATTTCACACCCGGGTTTTGATCTTTTGGGAGTGAGCCTATGTCAAGAAAAAAGAGGATCCCTGTCGACGGGAGTGCCGAAAGGGTCCCCAATACTGTTCTCGGGGATCTTTTGAAAGAAAGCGGACTCGTCGATCCCGATGGCCCCGATGGAGAGCCTGAGAAAAAGGCCCCGGGTACACCTGAGGAAGGTATCACTCCCGGGTTTTCGACCTACGACCTTGCAAAGGCAGGCAAGATAGTTCTCAGGGTCCAGCGAAAGGGAAGAGGGGGCAAGACCGTGACAGTCCTTTCAACTCCCGGCGGGGGGCTCTCTCCCTCCATGCTCGAGCCTCTTGCAAGGGATATACGCAAGGCTCTGGGCTGCGGGGCAAGGATAGAGGACGGCGCAGTGATCCTTCAGGGGGATAACGCCGAAAGGGCTGATAAGTGGCTTCGCCAAAGAGGGGCCAGACAGGTTGTTGCAGGTTGATGTTTACCGGGGAGGTCGACCCATGGACTGGTACGTTCGTTCGCAGACAGGCTGGGGACTCAGGTGGATCCTTCTGGGAGCCTTCGGAATACTCTTGTACAGGGCCAGGATCAGGGCAGGTTC
>CAZAMZ010000145.1:0-4836 GCA_964486375.1 uncultured Synergistaceae bacterium
GGGCTACCCTCGATGTCTACATAACCGAACCCGGGGCCAACTGGGCCGAGGTGGACGCCCTTAACCGGGGCAAACTCAAGGAAGTAGTCATAAATGGCGACAAGGTGTCTTACCGCGATGTGATCGACCCCATAGAAAAGCTTTACATTTTCGCCAACCTTAAAAACAATGTGGACATAAAAAAGGGATCCCCCGACAGGCTGGCCAGCCTTATGGATGAGGGTGTTCCAAAACCCGACTTCGACATGGAGCCTGCGGTAAGTCTTGAATTTCTGAGGCATCTCACCACCGACGCCATCCAGAGCAACCTGTCACCCCACGAAAGGCTTATCAAACTGGCCAAGTTCGTGGAGCGCAGCGCCGCGGACCATCAGGCCATGTTAAGGGGTTTCCCGACCAAACCCGTTGACGCTGACCTGGGAACCTGGGCCAAAAGGGTGATGACGGTAAAACAGAGCAAGGAGCTGACGCCTGCCGAAAAATTGAAGAAGATCCTGGACATGAGCAAAGGCATGCTTGGGAACCCTGCCGATTCGGCTTCGATAGAAGGCGCATTGAAGGCATTGGGAGAGCGATCAGCCGGTTTCATACGCCACAACATTGGCGAAGGTATAGATGCCCACATGAAAGCCATCGACAAGACAAAAAGCCCCTCTGAAAAGGATGCCTATAGAAAAAAACTGCTTGATGTTCTTGAGCAGACCTTTGACGCATACAAGGAAAAGGGGGTTGACTTTCCCCCCAAGGCCCACGAAACAATGATAGCCCTGGCGGAGCAATTGAAGAAGAGAGCGATCCGGATGCCCATATCAGAGCAGAAACGGCTCATGGAGATACTTGAGAAGGGATCGGAAAACCCCAACACCGCAAGACTGTCACTGGCCTTTATATGGCAGAAAACGGCCCAGTTTTACAATACCGCCAATGAAACTGTCGACGCGGTGAACTACATTCTCGACGGCCTCGACCGCCGAACAGCTGACCACCTGAGGGCCCTGAACACCGAATTCAGGTTTGGTGGTGAAGGTCAAAAGATCAATATTACGGTACCGATCCCGATAGGCGCGATCAACGACAAACTCAACTCCACAGTGCTGGGCTCTATAGGCAATTCAATGCCCTTCAAGGCTTTCAACCTGATGCAGGAGGGGCAGGCATATTTAGACGCTATCATGAAAGGCAAGGACTGGAACGAATCCTTCTCCAATCTTTCAACGGAGATATTCCGAAACCATGTTCCCGGAGGGAGCATTGTTGAAGCGGCAGTAATGGAGAACTACACCAGGGTCGCAATAGGTGTGGTCTACCTTCTTTTTCCTGTCGCGGCAGTCCCGGAAGCACTTTACGGCATGGGGATGGCTGCCGCAGGATGGGGGGTCTCCAGGTGGCAGCAGTGGATGTACGACGAAATGGTGGACGCACTCTACCAGGGGACTGTGTTCGAAAAGGCAGGCGACCAGTGGAAGGTTGTTTCCATAACCTATCAGAATCCCGGCAGGCCCAGACCGGAAACAGTTACCGCATCCGAGGCCTATAAACTGCCGGAACTCTGCCCCGCCATATCGAACATTCTCCTGCCACAGGTCAGGGAGGATCCCACTATTGCCATGTACCACGAACTTCTGCTGAACACGGCTATATCCGACGGGCAGAGTGATATTCCTGTCTGGCCGCGCAAATACAGAAACCTGAGCAAATACGGTGAAAAACTCTGGGCCGAATACGCCGAGGCCATAAAGGCCACCACGCGTCGCTTCTTTGCCGGCGTCATTGAGGAACTCGAAAAACGTCACGCTTTCGAACAGGGTGAAGGGGAAAGGAAGATCAGGGAGATCGAAGAGGAAATTGGCTGCAGCGGCCCGCTGATAGAGCTCACGGGAAACCCCTCAAAAGACCGAAAGGCCATGGAGGATGTCATCTCGAACTACGAGAAACTGAAACAGGTCAACGCGGAGATCAGGGAAATACATGACAGGTGGGATGCCTTCGCCCTCCAGGAACACAGACCCTCCTGTTCGGACCTTTCGATAAGGATGAACCTGGAGGATGCCATCCGCGACCTGGCTGAAGCCAGAAAGGCGATAAGGGAGGCAACAGTGGGCGTGGAAGAGATAGTCGGCCGCCAGAGGGCAGACCATAAAACCCTCAAACCGGCCGTAGCGGCCCGCATAGGGGCCGTTGTAAACCCGGAAGGAAGTTCCGAGAGAAAAAGATACACCTCCGAATACAGGGAATACCTGGACTCCCTGCGCCAGAAGCCATCCGGGCTTGAGGTCAGGATCATGGGGCCGGATACAATATGCCAGGGCAAGTCTTTCTACTTCGTAGCGGTCCTCGATCGCGAGGCCCGCGATCCCCGGTTCGATTGGAAACTGGAACCAGACGGTAATACGGAGGGCCTGAAGAACAGGAAGAGTTCAAAGGTCGAATGGGAACCCATAGAGCCGGGGACCTACAAACTTGCAGTATATGCGGAACTGAAAGACCTTGGGACAGATTGGGTCAGGGCGGTAAAGACAGTAAATGTACTTGCCCCTGAAGAATACCCCCAGCCGGTTGTAGGTCTTAGCGTGCCTGTGAACAGCATCGACCCCGGGGAGGTGCTCCCCGTTACAGCGATCACTAGATCTTTCGGCCTTAACGGTGAGAATTTCGACCGCTACTTCTGGTCGGTCAACGGCCGGCAGGTAACTTCAAGCACAGAGAACGTCTTTTACTTCGACGGCAGGGGTTACGAGGGACAAACAGCTGAAGTTTCCGTATACGCAAGGACCAGGGATAATCATCATTCCGAGTCTTCAATTGGCATTGAGGTCTCTCCCAAAGCTACGGCAGGTCCTTTGAGGGTAATAATAACGCCGGAGACCACAGAGCTGACCGCCGGGGAAAGGGCTACTTTCAGGGCCGTTGTCCTGGGGAGGTCTGCCGGTGGCGACCTCCGCCTGCAGTGGAGCCTCGACGACACCGTTATCGGGAACGGCGACATGGTGATCATCGATACGGAGCCTTTCGCAGGCAAAAGCTTCACCCTTGGGCTTTACGCTCTTCAAACTGAGGCTGGCAGAATAATATTCGAGGGGCAGGTCACTCGCGCGATAAAGGTTGTTCACGACAGCCAGGTTGCTGTAAGGCTGACCCCTTGGCCAAAGACCGTCACAGACACGGAGAATCTCAGGCTAGAGGTATCCGGGCCTGACAAAGACCTTGGCTACGAGTGGTTCGAATGGCACGGAAGATTCTGGAGCACCAACCCTGTCGCTGTGGGTCCCGTGATGACAGCTTCCATGGCCGGGCTTTCAGGACAGTCTGTGAAGTTCATGGTCGTCGCCACCGACAGGAAAGGACGCACAGCCTCTGCAGAGGCCGGCCCCATAGAGGTCTCGGACCCGGCATGGCCGGCCCCTGAAGAAGAAGAGGAAGCAGGGGGACAGGAAGGCTCACCAGAACCCGATAAAGAGACCGCAACCGACGGGTCCCCGGGCAAGCAGGAGGAAAGTTCAGACGGTGAAGGCGCTTCATGGGGGGAGATAAAGATAGAAGCCCCCTCCCGGGTCATGGAGGGCGATGTTGTTGACGTAAGGGCGGTCATACCGGCAGACCTGGCAGATAAAGCTGCTCCATCTTTCCGCTGGGACCCTGATCCTACTCATGGCATTCGGGCTGTTGCCGTTCTCAACGCTGTCGATGACAGGACACCTGGCCCGGAGGCACAGATCCAGTTCCTTCCAAGGCCTGAACTCAGGAAAAACTCCGGGAACATAGGGGTCTTCGTCTACGAAAAGCTCAAGGCAAACCAGACAGGAACCCCGAGCGGTACCCTTGCAAAAGGTTTCAGGGCCATTGAAGTTCTCCCCATGGGCTGCTCCGTCTCTGCCTCCTCAGATTGGCAGGGCGGCCCTGTAGAGAACGGGATAGTTCTTAAAAGAAAAACAGGAAAAGGCGAACCACTGAGCACAGAGGGCGAATTCATCCTTGAGATCACTCCATGGCCTGACGGCACTATTGAAGAAGCCGAAAAACAGGTTGTTCAGAACAGTCCAGTTGGGGGAAAAGAGTCGATAAGCATCGACAGCTACAAAGGATACATGGTAGTGAAAGGCCCTGTTATAAGCGACCTCCGGGTCTCAAGCGGGGTTTACAGCGCGCACTTCGATCTCAAGGGCATGGTGGTCAAGGGCCAGGTCGCCCTGTCTTTCCAGGGATCCCTCATGTTCAACGGATCCGCCAATGAATACGATGAAAAAGCCCTGAAAGAACATATCGATAATGGACTTGCCGAACTAAGGGGCATCATTTCCAGCATTCGAATAGTACCCGACCCGAAACGGACTACCGGCGAAGCTGGAGCCGCACCCGAAAAGAAGGAGGGGGAACTGACTGTAGCCCTGAAGAGGATCTCTCCCGCCTCCGGTCCTGTCCCTGCCGGTACCCCTGTTGAATTCACGGCCTCCATTGAAGGGGAAAAACCTGAAGGGAAGATCCTTTTCTTCTTTGAACCCCTTACTGAGATCGCCTTCACACCACAGGAAACAGAAACCGGAACAACCATGGCCGTTTTCTCTGAACCTGGTACGGTCTCTGTATGGGCATACGCTGTCGGCCCGGAAGACAGAACCCTTGGTGAATCGGAACGGATCGAGATAGAAGTCACCGGGCCGGAACTATCATTCAAGGTGACGCCGGATAAACCCATGGTGGGGCAGGAGATCTCCGTAAAGGCTGCCGCAAAACCAGCCCTTCCTGATGACGCCTTTGTTGTCTGGAACCTGAAAGGCAAGTCAGGGAGACAGGGGGCAAAGGGATCCGATTCAACGGAGTTTTCCTTCCTGGCTGAGG
>CAZAMZ010000146.1:0-4830 GCA_964486375.1 uncultured Synergistaceae bacterium
CGAAAAAGGCTATGGCACTTCCAACGCCGGTGGCCAGACCCGCAAAGAGGGTCAGGCCGAAGGCAAACATGACATCACTCAGGTAATACACCTCCCCTGGTGACAGGTATGGCCAGGTCGTCCACGAATTCGTAGAATGACTCTGCCTTTTTCCCGTAGTTAACCAGGTCTTCGATGCTGATGGCCCACGCATCGGCCGGTTCGGCGGGAAGTATGAGGTCCCTTCCGGCTTGACCAAGCCTGGATGCCAGCAAGATCGCTTCCTCCCGTGTCCGGGTAGCCCAGAACCACCAGGAAAAAGCGCTCTGCTGATGGACATCGATATCGAAACAGCCCGGAAGGTAGATATGACGGTTGGTCAAAAGGAACAGCGAGAAGGCGGAAATATCCGCGGCGGCCTCTTCAAGGCAGAAAGATACCGGATCCCGGACCACTTTCAGGACAAGCCGGTCGGCGTTCAGGAGGCCCCACCGATCGGTATCGAGGCGGCTCCTCCAGTAGTAGGCGTAGTCGCACTGGTTGATGCACAGGATATCGGGCGACCACGGGGCCCTCTGAATTCCTGAGTCCAGGGCTTTCTTCTCCAGTTCCTCGAGACTCTCACCTTCGGAAGAACGGTCCCGGGGGAAGAGGGACATGAGCCTTTTTACCTCCGGATGTTCATGGAAACCCCATCTTAACGATCCATCCCGGACAGAAAAAAGCTCCGCAGGAGGGATATCCGGAAAGTATTCAAGTTTGGGCGAAACGATCACCTGCTTTGTTCCCTGGAAGCCCTTGAAACCCCGCTCGAAAAGCAGTGCTGTTTCCAGTTTCATCCCCTCTAGGGCAGGATCTTCAGGAATCCCGCCGGGGAGGGTCTCAAGGTAGGACTCGGCGGCCCATTCCCGGAAGAGCTCTCGTCCACTTCCGGTAAGGCAGTAGCCTCCCCCGATGGATTTGAGCAAGCCCTGCTGTTCCAGGATGGCTGCCGAAGAGGGATCTTCTCCAGCCATTTCCATCAGCTTCTCCGTCCAGAAGGGCCTGTTTTCGTCAAAAAGCAGAAGCACCCGTTCCCTGCTCAAAAATGATCACTCCCTGCTATAGAATCGGGCTCATCAGTTTCGCCACGCCCTCCACTGCCTTGAAAAGGAACGGCCGTTCCTCCCATTCGTTCATGACAAGTTCTTCCGAAGCATCCAGGAACTTTCTCTGTTCCTCAATTACTCCTGCCACCGACCTTTTACCGTATATCACGCAGTTTATCTCGAAATTGAGGGCAAAGGACCTGATGTCGAAGTTGCTGGAGCCGAAGAAACAGAGGTCGCCGTCCACGCTCATGGTCTTGGCATGGATCACGCCGTCCCCGTAAAGGAAAATCCTTACCCCCTTTTCCATAAGAAGGTCGTAATAGGCTCTCGCAGCCTTCCCGACGAAGAACTGGTCGGATCTCCGGGGAATGACAAGTTTGATGGAAGCCCCGTTGAGGGCTGCGACCTCCAGACCCTCTATCAGGCTTTCGTCGGGAATCAGATAGGGTGTGGTTATGATCACCTCACGGTAGGCGGAATGAAGAGCCGTCACGACAAGTCTCTGGTAGTTCTCTGTCCGGTACGATGGACCGCTCGGAACGGTTTGCAGGACATGCTCACCGGAATGGCTGAAATGGATGTCTCCCGCCCTTTCGTCCAGGAGTTCCAGGGTCTCCACGTACCAGTCCTCCAGGAAAACCCTCTGAAGCTGCAGAACCTCCGGACCCTCCACTCTCATGGTCAGGTCCTTCCAGAGAAGCCCCCGGGCCTTGCCGCCATAGGAGGGCTCTATCATGTTATGAGAGCCCATGTACCCGAGCCTGCCGTCAATGACAGCTATCTTGCGGTGATTCCTGAGGTCGAACCTGGCCGAAAGGGGGTTGCGCCTGAACATGTTCAACGGCAGGGCGCCCACGACGTTTATCCCGGCCTTGCGGAGGGAAGGGGCTTCTTGCCTGAGGAACCTCCTGGATCCAAGGAAGTCCGCCAGCACCCGGCATGGGATACCCCTGGCCGCAGCCCTTTCAAGGGCTTCGAAAACCGGCTCCGTAACTTCGTCCCTTGACATTATGTAGTACAGGAGATTCACATGATGTTTTGCCGAATCGATATCGGAAGCCAGCAGATCGATCATTTCCGTTGTCGAGTCAAGTATCTCTATCGCATTACCCCTTGTCGGGGGCATGTCTCCAAGTTTTTCGGCAAGGGATGCAAAGCGGAAGAGACGCAGCAGATCACCGGGAAGATCCTTCTCTTCAGGTCTTTCAGCCTCCCAGGCAACACAGCAGCTTCGGTCGAGGCTTTCCAGAACCTTCTCGTGCCTCTCCGCCCTCTGCCTGGGGAGTTTGAAGGAACCAAACACCAGGTAAAGGATCAGGCCCGGAATAGGCCAGAAGAAGATAACCAACAGCCAGGCCATCGCTACAGAGGGTTTGTGCCAGCCTGGTATCAGGGCGACAGACCCTATCCTTATAGCCACGGACGATAAATCATGGATCAGGATTATCAGAAGGCTCAGGTCCATTCTATGGCACCCCCGGTTTCCCTCTCATGATGATACGGTAAAATCACAGACAACGGGAAGATGGTCGGAAAAACCGACCTCGGGGACCTCAACTCCGCAAACTGATATCTCCGGTGAGTGCAGTATCATGTCCAGGCCAAGCCTCGGTTTCCTGCTCGGATAGGTGCGGCGACTTTGAGGGTCAGCATTGACCAGCCCCGCCTTGAAAAGAGGCTCAAGTTCAGCCACGCCTCCGAAGGTGTTGAAATCCCCGGCAATTACCATGGGTTTTTCCCGGATCATTGCCGTCTCGGCAAGCTCCCGGATCTGGTCACGTCTTGCTCCGCTCCCGAGAGACAGGTGGACCAGTTGAAGATCGAACATCTCGAATCCTGCCTGCAGTACTGCGTTCTTGATACCCTTCCTTAGTCTTCTTACCGATGTTCTGACCACGGGAAGTGAAGTCAGCACGGCATTCCCCTGATGGCGGAAAACCGGGACGCACGAAGAGAACCGGGGGATGCAGTATTTGGATGTGAATATGCAGTTATGCCCCAGTCTGGCGGCCAGGACTCCAGGCTGACTCTTTCCCCGGTGCCGGAATGAACCTCCATCGGTCTCCACCAGGCCTACTATGTCAGGCTCAAGGGATGAAATGAATTCCGCGATCATGGCAGAACGTTCCCCGGTCAACCTGAAGGAGCCGGCAAAAGGGAAGGGGGCATGATAGGCCCATCCGGTCCCGGTACCGTAACGGGTATTGTAGAGAACCATCCTTATGCCCTGCCTGTCCAGATCCATCACCCCCGGAAATTCTAACCCACAAAGGGGAATTTACGCCCTGTTCAACGATGAAAAGAGATAGTACCATACAAAAAGGCCCCCAAAAAGGGGGCCTTTACCTGTCTTTCAGCTGTTCACGATCTGTAGCCTGCTATTATCCTTTCAACAAGGAACCTCAAGATCCCGGGAAAAACATTCATCATGTAGGGAAGGTGGATCCGTTCCGTGTTCTTGTGGGCGTCCTTGCCCACCGCTCCCAGGTTCAAAACCGGTATGTCCAGGTCGGCCAATGCCTCCGTGGGCAGTCTGTAGGTCCGCCCCCAGCCGGGCATGTTCCCGGCGAAGATGTCCATTTCACTGCTGTCGCCCTGGAATCCGCAGTAACTCAGGTCCGAGACCCCCTCGAAGAAGGGTCTGATCTCAAGAGTCTCTTCGAAACGGCTCTCCATCTCCAGGGCTGTCTCTGAAGCGGCCTTTTCCATAATATTTTCCCCATGGGTGGCCCCGAGGTTGGCCCGGTGTGGATACCACGGGGGCAGAAAACCTGTTACCACCATGGGTCCGGGAATACCGCACAGCCCGACCATAGCCTCGACAAGCACGGCGGCACGAACCCTTTCATCGGCCCCTTTAGGTGCCGAACCCAGGGTTTCATCGATATACTGTTCATATCCTTCTCCCAGAATTTCTTTCGCCCTTCCGGAAAGTTCCCCGAAGGTCAAGACCGTGGGCACCCATTTACGGGATGACGAGCAGGAACCGCCCATATCGGCAAAGGCGGATGCGTTCG
This sequence comes from uncultured Synergistaceae bacterium, assembly GCA_964486375.1. Classification (GTDB taxonomy): domain Bacteria; phylum Synergistota; class Synergistia; order Synergistales; family Thermovirgaceae; genus UBA4066. Next base: position 4,088 of record CAZAMZ010000146.1, read on the forward strand.
CCGCATTTTGATCAATTGCCGACTTGAGGGCTTCCATAGCTATCCCGTTCATAAGGGAAAGGATCTGGCCGGGCAGCCTGGTGGCCGTAAGGTAGCTGTAGAAGGCGAACGCCCGGGTCATGATCGTCGCCGAATATTCCCTCCTGAGATCCATCTGTCTCATGCATCCGAAGGGCGGGTAGGCCTTCCCGAAGAGTGTGTCGGCGTACTCGGGGTTGCCGTCAAGCATCAGGTTGATCCTCGAAATGATCGGCGCGGCACAGAACCCCTCGTAATACTCACCCACATGGGTCTCCTTGCCCGCACAGAAGAAAAAGGGATTTATCTTTCCGATGCTGCCCAGGTATATCGTCGGTCTGGCTTCATCACCAGTGGCGAATGTGGGTTCCAGGTCGATACAGGCAAGGTAGCGCAACCCCTCTTCCTTCTGGAACCTGGCCAGGCAGGACGATGCGGAAAGCATCCCGCTGGAATTGTTCTCCTCGTCGGGGACAAAAAGTACGGCCACGTTGGCGTTATATTTGCACCTGTTCCTGGCGGCCTCGATGAGCAGGTCCATCCCTGCCGCTACTCCGCTCTTCATGTCGGCCAGCCCCCTGCCAAAGAGCCACTCCCCTGTCTCGAGGTCCTTGCGGGCATCTTCGGATATGTCGGCCCCGGCTATGCGCCTGGTGTACTCCTCGGGTTGAAAGGCCCAGGGAGCCAGGGATCCGCAAGCTTCGGTCCCGACCACGTCCATGTGC
>CAZAMZ010000147.1:0-4828 GCA_964486375.1 uncultured Synergistaceae bacterium
CCCTTACGTCGACCTGCCCCTTTGAATGCTTGAGGATGCCATCCCTGACCTCCAGGGACAGGTTCAGGCCCCTGCCGTCTTTTTCAAGGGCATCAACTACACGAAGGCTCTGTTTCGCGTGTGAAAAACCCTCAAGACCCCATTCCTTCGCTATTCTGTCGAGCACCCTTTCTCCCATGTGACCGAAGGGTGTGTGCCCCAGGTCATGCCCCAAAGCGATGGCATCGGTAAGGTCTTCGTTAAGCCCCAGGGCTCTCGATATCGTCCGTGCCACCTGGCAGACCTCCAGGGTATGGGTGAGCCTGGTCCGGTAGTGATCACCCTCTGGCAGGAGAAGTACCTGGGTTTTGTGTTTGAGCCTCCTGAATGCCTTGGAGTGGGTTATCCTGTCCCTGTCTTGCTGAAAGATCGTTCTCAACGGGCACAGGGGCTCTTCCGTCCTTCTGCCCCTGCTGCTGTCACTGAAAGCCGCATAGGGTTTCAGGATCATCCTTTCAACCCTTTCCCAGCGAAGCCTTGGATTATCTTCCATCATGGTCTGCTCCTTTGGGCAGGGGCCGTCCTGATGGACGGCCCCTGCCTTATCATTATTCTGCAACCATGTCCTGACTTTGCTCAGTCGATCAGATGCATTTTCGAGTGGGCGGCCGACAGCCTGGCCACAGGCACTCTGAAGGGAGAACAGCTGACATAATTCAGTTTCAGTAAATGACAGAAGGCAATGCTTTCAGGGTTGCCTCCGTGTTCGCCGCAGATGCCTATCTGGATCTCGGGACGTCTGTCCCTTCCCTCTTTGGCGGCAATGCTCATGAGTCTTCCTACCCCTTCTCTGTCAAGCACATGAAAGGGGTTCTCCGGAAGAACACCATCGTTGACGTACTGGGCAAGGAACTTCCCTTCGGCGTCATCCCTGGAATAACCAAAGGTCGTCTGGGTCAGGTCATTGGTGCCGAAACTGAAGAATTCGGCATACTCCGCTATTTCCCCTGCGACCAGTGCAGCACGGGGGACCTCTATCATGGTGCCTACCAGGTAGTGAAGACTTTCAAGTCCATTCCTGCGGATGACCTCTGCCGCAAGATCGTTGACCATAGCAAGCAGCCGTTTCATTTCCTCCCGGGTTCCAACCAGAGGCATCATAATGTCGGGTCTGACGTCAAAACCCTCTACTTTCAATTCACAGGCGGCCTCAATAATTGCCGCGATCTGCATCTGGTATATCTCGGGGTAGACCAGTCCCAGGCGGCAGCCCCTGAAACCCAGCATCGGGTTGTTCTCCTGGAGCGACAGGATCCTCGACAAAATTGCCTCGGCCCTTATCAGGTCTTCATTTGAGGATTCACTATCGGATCTGATGGAAGAAATGGTCTCCCTCAGTTCATGTTCCTTGGGGAGGAATTCGTGGAGTGGGGGGTCAAGAAGCCTGATGGTTACCGGAAGACCATCCATGGCCTTGAAGATCCCCCTGAAATCCTCTTTCTGCATAACCTTGAGCTTTTCTAGGGCCTTGATCCTTGATGCCTTGTCCTTTGCCAGGATCATTTCCTGCATCACAGGCAGCCTGTCGGTGGCCATGAACATATGCTCGGTCCGGCAAAGCCCTATTCCGCGTGCTCCGAAAGACCTTGCCCTTTCAGCGTCCTCGGGAGTATCGGCGTTTGCCCATACCTGGAGGTCCGAAATGGTGTCTGCAACATCAAGGAGGGAACGGAAGTCATCAGTGAATGATGGCTGCACAAGGGGTACCTCGCCAAGGATAACCTGACCTTTTGAGCCATCTATCGTTATCGTTTCACCTTTTTTCACCGATATGTTCCCTATGGTCATAACTCCTTTCACGGCATCTATCAAAGCTGATTCGCATCCCGATACGCAAGGTTTTCCCAGCCCCCTTGCGACAACAGCCGCATGGCTGGTCATTCCTCCCCTGCTCGTGAGGACACCCTGGGCGGCATACAGTCCGTGGATATCATCGGGGGTGGTCTCGGGCCTGACAAGGATCACGGGTTGACCTGACTGGGCCACTTTTTCCGCCTCGTCGGCATCAAAGATAACTATTCCCACAGCTGCACCCGGAGAGGCAGGCAGTCCTTTAGCGGCTATCTCAAACCGGGCTTCCGGGTCGATCTGCCTGTGGAGCAACTGTTCCACCTGGTCGGGAGTAACCCTGGAAACAGCAGTTTCACTGTCGATAAGACCCTCGGCATGCATTTCAACAGCGGATCTTACTGCCGCTTTTGCTGTCCTTTTGGCGTTCCTGGTCTGAAGCATGTAGAGTTTCCCGCGTTCAACTGTAAACTCGATATCCTGAACATCCTTGTAATGCCTTTCAAGAAGATCTGCTATCCGGTGTAGTTCACTGTTTGCCTCGGGCAGCTTGTCGCCGAACTCGTCTATCGGGTTGGGAGTCCTTATGCCGGCAACTACATCTTCTCCCTGGGCGTTTACGAGAAACTCACCGTAAAGCTTCTTCTCTCCCGTAGACGGATTCCTGGTAAAGCAGACCCCGGTCCCGCAGTCATCGCCAAGATTGCCGAACACCATGGTCATTACGTTCACGGCTGTTCCCAGGTTATCGGGGATCTTGTTGATCCTCCTGTAAGTTACAGCCCTCGGGTTCTTCCAGCTTTTGAAAACGGCCTCGACGGATTTCTTCAACTGGATCCATGGATCGTCAGGGAAAGGCGAACCCGATTCCTGTTGGACCATCCTCAGGTATTTGCCGATGACATCACGCCAGACCTGGGCGGTGATCTCGAAATCATAGGACACCTTCAGATCTTTCTTCACCTGGTGAAGGACATTCTCGAAGTTGGAGCCGTCCAGGCCCAGCACAACGTTAGAGAACATCTGGATAAATCTTCTGTAGCTGTCCAGGGCAAATCTCTCATCGCCAGACTCGGCGGCAAGGGCCTTCACGGATTCTTCGTTCAACCCCAGGTTCAGGACGGTATCCATCATTCCGGGCATTGACACGGCAGCACCTGAACGTACCGATACCAGCAAAGGGTTTTTGTCCCCTCCGAAGACCTTGCCGGTTTCCTTTTCAAGGTTCTCCATAGAACCTTTTATCTCTTCCCATATCTCGTCAAGGAAGGTCTCGCCTTTCTTAAGGTATTCCAGACAGGCCTCCGTAGAGATGGTGAAACCCGGCGGTACAGGAAGCCCTATCCTAAGCATCTCGGCAAGGTTTGCCCCCTTGCCTCCGAGCAGGGATCTCTTTTCGGCACTGCCTTCTGTAAAGTGGAATACAAATCTCTTTCCCTCTTTTCCAGATCCAGACATTCCGTTCGACCTCCCCGAAACTGAATGTTTTTTCATGCCCTCAGGTAATCCAGGATCTCCTGGGCGGTTTCCTCTATGGCCCTGTTGGTAACGTTAAGTATCCGGCATCCGATCTTTCTCATGATGCCTTTTGCATACTGCAGTTCTTCCTCGACTCTTTCCCATTGTGCATAGTTGGATATCTCTGAGTCCAGCCCCAGAAGCTTCAGTCTCTCTCTTCTAATGTCTACAAGTTTTTCGGGCTGCACCGTCAGTCCGAACACCTTTTCAGGGGGGATCTCGAAGATCTCCTTCGGGGGCTCGGTTTCAGGAATAAGCGGGACGTTGCCGACCATGAAACCCCGGTGGGCAAGGTACATGCAAAGCGGGGTCTTGCTTGTCCTGGATACACCCAGGATAAGGACATCTGCAGCCAGGAGGTGTTCGGCACACCTTCCATCGTCGCACTTGATGGCAAATTCTATCGCCTTTACCCTTTTGAAATATTCCTCATCCATCCTCCGCATGAGACCGGGAGTCTCCAGGGGCGGGTGATCTAGCCGCTTTTCGAGGAGGTCGAGGATGGGGCCAAGAATATCGACAACTTCTGTTCCCTGGTACCGGGCTTTTTCCACGAACCAGCGTCTGAGGTCATGGTCCACAAGGGTGCATATTACGACCGCCTTGTCGCTTTCCGCCTGCTCAAGCACCTCCAGGGCTCTTTCCTTGTTGTTGATATACCTGAACCTCTGAATTGTTATCGAATCGGTGGCGAACTGGCTTAAAGCCGCCTTTGCAACGTGCTCGGCGGTCTCTCCCGTAAAATCGGACACTACGAACACCTGCATCAATGAATCCTGATCACTCGGCTGCATGAAAAAGACCTCCCGCATCCCGTGGTAGCCTTAATGATCTTATGTCCTGAGAAGCCCAAGATCCCCGGAACTCTTGAAAAGCCGGTTGCACCTTCCAAGAAGGGCTATCCTATTGTTTCTGATACGCTCTTCCTTGTCCATCACCAGAACCTTGTCGAAAAAGACAGTAATAAAGGGTTCCAGTTTTGCCAGGATCTTGGTCAGCCTGTTCCAGTCACAGTCTTTTACCGCCTCGGCTACCTGGGGAGAAAGGGAATCCACTGCTTCGAAAAGCTCCCTTTCGGCATCCTCAAGGAAAAGGCCTGGTTCAAGTTCATGGTCAGGACCTTCAGCTTTCTGGAGGATATTCCTGACCCTCACGGCAGAAGTTATTAGCCCCCGGAACCATTCGGCGCCCTGTATCTCTCTGAAAGCCTCGAGGAACCTGAGGGTCTGCATAGGCCGGGAGCCGGTAACTGAAAGAGCAAGGGTGGTCATTTCGTGTGAAAAATCTTTTTCCCTGAGCTGAATGTGCAGTCTCTGCAGGAAAAATTCCCTGACTGCCTCCCTGTCTTCCGGCGAAAGCCCCCTGTTCCCGGAGGAGACATCAAGCAGTTCAGCCACATCGACATCCATGCCCACACCCCATACTATCTCGTTAAGGGTCCTTGAAGCCCTTCTGATCCCGTAAGGGTCCTGGGATCCTGTGG
>CAZAMZ010000148.1:0-4821 GCA_964486375.1 uncultured Synergistaceae bacterium
GGGAGGACTTTGATATGAGCAATACTCTGTATTTCGGGTACGGAACATACCTGGATGACGAAGAGGCAAAGAATTATGTCCCGAATGCCAAAAAAGTAACAACGGGCGTTGCAAGGAACAGGAAATTCGAACTGCGAGCCTTCGATGGCCGTCCCGACAGGGGATATTGTCATATTTCCGATACCATCGATGCTTTCGGTTCAGAAGTGCGCGGCATTATTTTCGAACACGACCCCAGGTATTTCCGAGAATATCCAGGATTTGAACGTTTCTTCCTGACCGTATATGGTGATGATGGCAAGATGTATGAATGCTGGTCCCTTAGGATGACCGGTCCGGGTTCGGCGATGCGTCCCCCCGATTATTACTGGAAGCACATAGCGGATGGACTTTCCAGATGCAATTTCCCTGAAGATTACGTAAGGTCGATATATGAAACGTACGAGTCGGCCCTGCCATGCCCTGATGCCGAGAGGCCTGAACCAGAACCCACGGCACCGGTTGATGCAAAGGTTTGAGTTGTCGGGGGAGGCGTTTTGTTGAACACCTGCCTGTTGAACATAAAAAACGTTTCCAAGGAATACAACGGGAACAAGGTACTTAAAGATGTCAGCTTTTCTGTCATGAAAGGCGAGATCCATGCCCTTGTCGGCGAGAACGGTGCAGGGAAATCGACCCTCATGAATATTCTTTTCGGGATGCCCGTTATACATTCCACCGGTGGATTCAAGGGCTCCATAGAGATCGACGGCAAAAGATCTTCCATCAAAAGCCCGATAGAGGCCATGAATGCCGGGATCGGAATGGTCCACCAGGAGTTCATGCTGATCCCTGGCTATAGCATCACCGAGAATATCAAGATCAACAGGGAAATAACCTGCGACAACATGATCAGCAGGATCCTCTCGAAGCAGCTTCAGAGCCTCGACAGGGCAAGGATGTCAAAAGATGCCCGGCGGGCCCTTGATTCACTTGACATAGGGATCGAAGAGTATGTGAAGGTAGAAGGTCTTCCCGTCGGATTCAAGCAGTTTATCGAGATCGCCAGGGAAATAGACAAGGAAGGTTTGAAAATACTCGTCTTTGACGAACCTACGGCGGTCCTGACAGAAACGGAGGCAGCAAACCTCTTGAGTGCTGTGCAGAGGCTTGCCGCAAAAGGGATCGGGATCGTTTTCATCAGCCACAGGCTCGACGAGATCATGGATGTGGCCGACAAGGTGACCATACTCAGGGACGGAGCCCTGGTAACCACCAGGGATAAAAAGGACACCAACCCCCATGAAATTGCCCAGCTGATGGTAGGGAGGGCGGTCTCTATCCGCAGGGATGAGACAGCGGACAAGCGGAAATTCGGCTCCAGCGTTCTCTCTATCAAGGATTTCCGGGTTGAAATGCCCGGAGAACAGGTCAAGGGTGTTGACCTTGAAGTTAAAAAGGGAGAGGTCCTGGGCATTGGAGGCCTCGCAGGGCACGGCAAGCTCGGAATAGCGAACGGCATAATGGGGATCTATCCTTCCATCGGCGAAGTGGTTTTCGACGGCAAACCCCTTCTTCCGAACAATTCCAGGAGCTCTATACAGTCAGGGCTTGCTTTTGTATCAGAGGACCGGAAAGGTGTCGGACTACTGCTTGATGAATCGATCGAGATGAACATCGTGTTCACCGTAATGCAGATGAACAACAGTTTTACTTATGATCTGGGTTTTGCAAAGATCAGGAACGTTGGCGCTATCAGGAAGCATGCAAAAAAAATGATAGAGGACCTCGACATCAGGTGCACATCGTCCCTCCAGGCGGCCGGAAGCCTGAGCGGGGGCAACCAGCAGAAAGTCTGCCTGGCCAGGGCCCTTACCCAGAACCCGAGGCTGCTTCTGGTTTCGGAACCGACCCGGGGAATAGATATCGGGGCCAAGAAACTAATCCTCGATCTATTGCTTGAACTGAACAGGAAGCACAACATGACGATAATCATGACCTCGTCGGAACTGGCGGAACTCAGGAGCATATGCGACAGGATCGTCATCGTCTGCGAAGGCAGGATCGAGGGTATCCTGCCTCCGGACGCCTCCGATACCGATTTCGGGCTTATGATGTCGGGCATCCAGAGAAGGCTGAAGGTCAAAACAGGGGAGATCGGCCATGGCCGGAATTGAATCGGCGTTCAAAAAATTCGGCAGGTTTGTCAAGGGGGTCGGTCTTGCCAGGTTCATCCTGGGCATCTTTTTCCTGTCCCTGATGATCCTCGGGTTTTTCCTAAACCTTGAGATAGGAGAGATCCTCGGCGATATCCTCAGAAGGGTCGGGATGAACGGGATCCTTGTCCTGGCCATGGTCCCATCGATCCAGTCCGGTACAGGACCGAACTTTGCTCTTCTCATCGGCATCGTTTGCGGGCTATTGGGGATCGTTTATGCGATCGAATGGGGTTTCACGGGACTTATGTGCCTCCTGGTGGGGATCGCCATGGCTGTCGCCTTTGCGGTAATTGCAGGTTATATTTACGGCCGTCTGCTCAATTCGGTAAAAGGTGCGGAAATGATGATAGCCACCTACACAGGTTTTTCCGTGGTGGCCCTCTTCTGCCTTGCCTGGCTAATGCTCCCATTCAGCAATCCCGGCATGTCGTGGTTCCTGGGTAAGGGGCTCAGGGAGACCGTTCAGCTAGATATCGCAGGAGCAGGCCAGGTTTTCAACAACTTCCTCATGTTCAAGGTGGGGAATGCCGTCGTTCCCACAGGGCTGCTCCTAGTGTTAGGGTTTCTGTGTTTTCTCGTCTTCCTCTTTTTCCAGTCCAAAACAGGGATCGCGATCTCCGCGGGTGGAATGAACCCCAAATTCGCCGAGGCTGCCGGCCTGAATATCGACAGGAACAGGATAATTGCGAACATCCTGTCTACTGTTCTCGGGGCGGTGGGCATAATTGTCTACTCCCAGAGCTATGGCTTTGTGCAGCTCTATACAGCACCGCTCATGATGGCCTTCCCGGCGGTTGCAGCGGTTTTGATCGGAGGCGCAACTGCCTCGAGGGCCAGGGTTTCCCACGTGATAATCGGCACCATCCTTTTCCAGGGTCTTATGACCATATCCATGCCTGTGACCAACGTAATATTTGCGGGTGCCGATCTGTCGGAGATCGTCCGAGCCGTGGTACAGAACGGCATAATCCTCTACGCCCTGACCCAGGTAAAAGGAGTGCTGAAGATATGAACGGCCGCAAGGTAACGGCATGGATAATCGACAACATAGTCCCCATTATCTTCATCATTTTCACAGTTGTCGGTTTCAGCGTCTCTGACGATGTCCCACTGGTGTTTTTTATCAGGGAACTTGCAAGCCGCTTCTTCAGGAACATCATACTGGTCCTGTCCCTGATCATTCCGGTTATTGCCGGCCTGGGACTGAATTTCGGTATCGTGATCGGCGCCATGGCCGCCCAGTCGGCCCTGGTTCTTGTAAGGTTCTACGACGTAGGGGGAATACCCGGAACCCTGCTCTGGTTTGCCCTTTCTTTCCCCGTAGCGCTGCTTTTGGGTTACTTCACCGGCAAACTGTACAACAAGACCCGCGGGCAGGAGATGATCGCCGGTCTCATTGTGGGATTTTTTGCAAACGGGGTTTACCAGTTCATCTTCCTCTATTGCGTGGGCGGCCTGATCAATGTGCCTGCCGATCATCCCATGGTCAAGCCCGACGGTGTCGGGCTCAGGGCCACCATCGACATGGGCAAGCCAGCCGAGGGCGGCTTGCAGTACGCCATAGACGGCATAGCCAAAATGCCTCTTGTCTGGGCTTTGCTTCTGGCAGCGGCGGCAGGTCTTGTCGTTCTTTACCTTATGTATCGGAAGCGGAGGACGTTGAACAAGACCGAGAGCAAGTGGGGCTACTATTTCAAGGCGGTTATGCTCCTGGTGGCGGCATTCTTCCTGGTGGGGGAGATAAGGGGCCAGTCTATGCTGATGAGCGTCAAGATCCCGCTTGTGACATCGGTGATCGTCGTTCTGGTCTGCGTAATGACCCGGTGGATCGTCGAGACGAAGCTAGGGCAGGATTTTAACAGCGTGGGCAAGAGCCAGTACATTTCAAAGGTTTCTGGCATTGACGTTGACCGGAAAAGGATCATTGCCGTAATGATGTCCACTGTGCTTGCAGCCTTTGGACAGATCATATACCTGCAGGATATGGGGACCTTCAACACCTACTCTTCCCACGAACAGATAGGGATGTTCTCCGTGGCGGCCCTTCTTGTGGGAGGAGCATCGGTGGCAAGGGCTAACATATGGCATGCCGTACTCGGGACCATCCTCTTCAACGCGATGTTCATCATTTCCCCGGAGATAGGTCAGGCTGTATTCGGGCAGGTCCTGCTCGGCGAATACTTCAGGACCTTCATGGTTTACGGCGTCATCGGGCTGGCTCTCGGGATATATGTATGGAAAACAAACAGGCAGAAAGGCTTGTTGATCATAAAGGAGAACAGTGATCCAGTTTCAGTTCTTGCATCGGGAAACAGGCAGGAAACAAAAAATTGAGTGCTGAAGGGGGAAGTATAGTGAAAAGGTTTGGCTTTGCAGTTCTTGCCGTAGCTGTCCTTGCGTTCATGTTCCTGGTTTCAGGCAACGGTTTTGTTGACGCGGCGCCCGTGGGGAAAGTAGCGATAGTGACAAATACCGTTTCATCGAACGAGGAAGAGTACCGCTCCGCCCAGGTCGCCATGGAAAAGTATCCTGACAGGGTTGTCCACAGGACCTGGCCGGACAACGTGGCTAAAGAGCAGGAACAGATGATCACCGTTCTTCAGAGGATAGGTTCTGATCCTTC
>CAZAMZ010000149.1:0-4800 GCA_964486375.1 uncultured Synergistaceae bacterium
ACAACCTATCATCACCAGAACAACCCCATCGTTGGAGACCTCCTTAAGGAACATGGAAAGACCCTTGTCTTCCTGGGGGTTCTGGTGACTCCAGTAAAGACAGCCCTTGTGGAGAAGGTCAGGATCTGTACCCAGGCCTTCAAGATGGCCAGGATGCTTGGAGCCCAGGGTGTGATCATATCCGAGGACGGCGGAGGGAACCCCGAGAATGACCTTATGCTCCTGGACCGGCTTCTCGAAAAGGCAGGAATAAGGACTGTTCTGGTGACCGACGAATATGCCGGTTCCGACGGAGCCTCGCCGGGCCTTGCCGACAGCACTCCCGAGGCTGACGCAGTGGTCACTAACGGGAACGGCAACCAGAGGGTCATCCTTCCTCCCATGGAGACTGTTCTGGGCTGCCCCGAATGCATTGACCGCATTACAGGAGGCCATTCCGGAAGTCTGAGGCCCGACGGTTCCGTAGATATGGAAATAGCCGGGATCATGGGATCCACCAACGAACTCGGTCTAGAGAACCTGATGACCGTCGCAATGTAGGAGGGGGAAAAGATGGCTATCATTCGTGCAGTCCACTATTTGAACCAGTTTTTCGGACAGATCGGCGGTGAGGACATGGCAAACCTTCCCCCCCGCATTATCGATGGCCCCGTCGGCTTTGGAACTACCATAAAGGCCGCTTCCGGAGACAGGATCGAGATCGTGAAGACCATCATCTGCGGCGACAACTATGCCGCGGAGAACATCGAAAAACTGAAAGAATCGGTCCTGGAATGGGTTTCCGGATCATCACCGCAACTTTTCATCGCGGGACCTGCATTCGGGGCGGGGCGTTACGGCATGGCAAGCGGGTCCCTCTGCAGCGCAGTGAAAAAGGAACTGGGGATACACGCTGTTACAGCCATGCACCCCGTCAACCCGGGCGTAGAACTTGCCGGCCGTGAAGTATTCGTCATTGAGACAAAAGATTCAGCCCAGGACCTGAGAAGGTCCCTTCCCCTCATGCTTGGGATCGGTGTCAGGCTAGTCGACGGGCTTCCTGTCGGAAGCCCGCAAGAGGAAGGCTACTTGCCCAGGGGGGTCCGGATCAACGTCAGGGCGCCAAAAAGAGGTTCCTCCAGGGCCGTGGACATGCTTCTGAAAAAACTGGCGGGAGAACCCTTTGAAACTGAACTACCCATGCCCACCTACGACAGGGTTCACCCGGCGCCACCGTTGATGGATCTGGCCAGGGCGGTAATAGCCATAGGTACCGAGGGGGGGATAGTACCCCGGGGTAACCCCGACAGGATCGAAGCCCACAACGCTTCAAAGTGGTGCCGTTACGATATTGCCGGGGTCGACGGACTTCAGGAGGGCGACTACGAAGTTGCCCACGGCGGTTTCGACCCTGTCGCCGCCAACAAAGATCCCGACAGGGTCCTCCCGCTTGATGCGGCCCGGATACTGGAAAGGGAGGGGCGGTTTCGAAAACTTAACGACTGGTACCCTGTCACCGTCGGCAACGTCACAGCCGTGAGGTCCGCCGAAAAGTACGGCCGCGAGATGGGCGAAGCCCTCAAAAACGAGGGTGTGCAAGGCGTTATCCTGACATCAACCTGAGGCACCGGGACGCGTTGCGGCGCAACGCTTGCCAGGGAGATTGAGCGGACAGGGCTTCCCGCGGTGATCATCACTGCCATACCCCCTATTGCCCTTACTGTTGGCGCCAACAGGGTAGTACGCGGAGTGGCTATACCCCACCCGGTCGGGGATCCGGGGGAAGAACCGGCTGCAGAACTGGAGATCAGGAAGGGTCTCCTGGAAAAGGCCCTGGGGGCCCTCTGCGAACCCATAAGCGAACAGACGCTTTTTGGATGATGGGGAAATTGCTGATCCTGACCAACAATCCGATGGTCAGAGCGGAGATACAGTCCTCTCGATGGGTCGAAGGAAGTTCGGCTGACGTAGCGAAAGAAGCCCGTGACCTGGTCCATAGGGGCAGCAGGTTCCAGTCCCACCCCTTGGCAGGAAGCATCAGGCTCCTGAGGAATCCTTACAGGACTATGTTTTTGGTGAAAGGCTACGGCACTCCCTCCCATGATCATGTGCGAATGGCTGAAGATGCGCTCAGAAGGCTTGAAGGGGAGGATCCCGGAGGCATCTGCGAAGCCGACAGAAAAGACTACAGCCTGATCGACCTGGATCTTGCCAGAAGATCCCTTGGATCACAAGAATAACAAGAGGCCGGCCCCGTCAGGTTCAGGGGCCGGCCTCCGCAATTGACAGATGCGACTCTTGCCGTCAGGACATCTTTCCGGTCCTGGCGTATTCCTTCAGTTCGCCGGGCGTCATATCTTCAAGGCCGAGTTTCTCCAGGGTGTGCCCCCTGGCCGCATAATCAGTATCGTGCAGGAAGGAAGCCAGCCTGATAACCAGGTCAACCACGGGCATTGTCATTCCTGCTTTCTCCCCGATCAGTTTGCAGGGGACCATCGAGAAAGGCACATCCTCCGTCAGGTATCTGCTTCTGACACTGTGCCCGATGATATCCGTGTATGGGCTCTCGGGGCTGTTGACATACTCGTAGATCGTATTTGAAGCATTGCTGCCGTAGTACATCTTCAGCTGATCCATTATCGGCATCAGTTCAAGGCCGAGCTTCTTTCCTGCCTCCACGCGTTCCTCGTCCATCTGCATCATCTTTTCGGAGACCATCGGTGTGATGCCGTCCATGTAGTGCCTGAATGTCTTCGGGTTTTTCTCAATATCACCGTAGTTCAGAAGAATAGGCATGGGATGCAGGGTATAGTTGACATTGTCGAAATCCATCTCCAGAATGCTTGATGCGGGGAAGAACTCGATGTAACCGGAAAAACAGTCGTTGATTATTCCCCGCGCTTCTTCCCCTTTGCCTACCGGGCAGGTGCCCAGCTTAAGCCTGAACTTTTTTTTGTAGACCCTGACCGTGTCGAACTTTGCAATACGGCAGGCGTAGGGCAGGCTTGAGGTCTCCGAAATGGAAATATCGGCCTTGCAGCCTGCGTCCCTCATCATTTTCCTGAGAAGGAAAGCACCGAAGTTCCCTGGCACAATAAAAACGTGCTGCCCGTCCCTTAGAAAAGGGATCAGTTTTGAAAAGATAGGTTCATGGGCAAAGGAGGGGACTACCACAAATATCACGTCCGCATCTTTTGCAGCCTTTTCCATGTCCAGAGTGACTCCGGTGATCCTGCCTCCGCAGTTGATATCGCCCTCGAGGAACATTTCCTTCGTCCTGTTCAGGTCGATGACATCCCCGGTCTCCTCAAGGGGCTCGAACATCACCACCGGGTAACCCTTTGCCGCTATCTGGGCCGTGAAGGCCCTTGCCCCGTTCCCGCTTCCAAGGACAGCAAACCGTTTCTGACCAATGTTCATGGAGTCAAACCTCCTTTCCTGCACCCGGGGTAAAATTACAACTCCACCCAGGTCCCTACCTTGTTTTCAATAGCCTTCCTGTATATAAGGCGCCCTGTCATTACATCGTGGCTGGCTATACCCATCAGGACGGCTCCCCTCAGGCCTTCCCTTACCGGTGCGGCCTTCCCGGCGCAAAGTTCTCCCATGTCCGCATAAATTTCAGACTCTACGGGATACCCGTTCTGGAAGTAAACACCCTGGGCCTGTGTCCACAGGTACTGGTTCCTGTTGTCGCAGACGAAGACTTTCCCCATCATTACTTCCTTGCAGAAAGCAGAGTCGTAATCTACGGCAATGCAGAGAACGTTATCCTTCATCCACTCCCTCCTGACGAACCTCTCGGGGTGTTCCACGATTGGCGTGCACGTCACTACCACATCGGCTCCCTTGACGGCGGATTCCACCGTACTCTCGGTGACGAAATCAGCCTTCGGCAATAATGGTGCCATTTCCGCAAGGAAGCGTTTCGCCTGTTCCGGGAAAACATCATAGATGCGGACTTCCCTGATGTCGTCCAGCGCTTCCTTCAGGGCGGCAAGGTTGGTCCTTGCCTGGACCCCCAGACCGATCATCGACACCACCCCGGAATCGGGTGAGGCCAGGTATCTTGCGCATACTCCGGAAGCCGCCCCCGTCCTCCAGGCCGTCATCCAGTTGGCGTCCATTACAGACTGTATCATCCCGGTGTCTGGGTCATTCATGCACCATACGCCGTTAATGTATGGAAGACCCTTTGCCTGGTTGGGTGGATAGCCGGCAGCCCATTTTATCCCCACCGTGTCCACATCGCCGCCAACCCAGCAGGGCATGGCATGGATAAAGCAATCCTTGCGGGGATGCACTCCTATCTTGGCCGGCAATTCGCTTTTGCCGAGCCCGTTAAGCTTGAACCCTTCCTCTACAGCGTCAAGCACCTCGATCATCGGTATTTTCAGAGATTCAACATCCTTTCTTGACAGCCAAAGCGCTTCCATGAATCCTTGACCTCCTCCTGGCAGATTATTATTCTGATCCATCTTTGCGGATGATCTCCAAGGTCCCCTGATCTCCGTCGATCCGTACCCAATCACCGGTCCTTACGGCTTCAAAGGGGTCTTCTTCAAGATCCGTCACTGCCGGAACCTTCGTTACGACCACTGCCACGCCTGTCCTGGAATCCATTTTTGGGAAAACGAATCCCGCCGGGGCAAGGCCTTTTAGCCTGGCTGCATGGAAATGGCTTGACCAGCCGTTGGAGCCTTTCCCTCCCGACAGCACCAGGACAGCCCCTTTTATGGACAAGCCTTCAAAGGGGTGCCCTTTCTCTATTACTGTGCCTGTTTCCTCGTCCAGGCCGCTCCATCCCTGGATCGTCTCCCT
>CAZAMZ010000150.1:0-4793 GCA_964486375.1 uncultured Synergistaceae bacterium
CCCATATCCTTATGCCTTCCACGGATATCTCGGCAATATCTCCCTCTTCAAGGTACTGGATCTTCCTGGTGTAGGGGAGGAAGGCAGGAATGTCTGAAGCACAGAAGGCTTCGCCATCACCTTTTCCCAGTACGAGTGGGGAGCCCTTCCTTACACAAAAGATCCTGTCCGGCAGGTCCTGCTGCATTACCACCAGGGCAAAGGAACCCCTCAGTTTTTTCTGCAGGGATACAAGGGTCGCCAGGATGTCGCCTGTCTGGGAAAAGGAAGTGGCGATCAGGTGCACTATTGCCTCCGTATCCGTTTCGGAGAGAAACACCACCCCGTCCCGTTCGAGGTCTTCCTTTATCTCCATGAAGTTCTCGATGATGCCGTTGTGGACAAGGGCGAACTTGCCGCTGCCGTCACTGTGCGGGTGCGCGTTGACCTGGGTCACCCCGCCATGGGTAGCCCATCTTGTATGCCCGATACCCTGGGTGGATCCGGGCTGGCTTTCCTCAAGCATCCTCTCGAGGTCGGCAACTTTTCCGACTTCCTTAAGGATCATAAGCCCGTCGCCAGTCCTCAAAGCCAGACCGGCGGAGTCATAACCGCGATATTCCAGCCTCTTGAGCCCGTCGATCAGGACTTCAGAAGCATTCCTGCTGCCAACATAACCAACAATCCCACACATCTTTGTATGGGCACCGCCTTTCATTCATGACAATGAACGGATGCCGCTCCTTTTGTCCCGAAGATCGCTCCACGGTTTTGTGGGGCGGCTTTTTGGCCTTGCCGTTCCGGCCACCGGGGCATCCGCCGAAATCTCGATCCTCCCCGGACCTCGTCAACTGGTTATTATGCCAGTTCTGGCGCTCAGGATTTCGCTTTTCAGCATCTCTCAGGCCATTTTGTCACCCCCTCACAGACCCGAAGTTCCTGATCTCTTCCAGCACTATGTCCCTGAGGTCCTCTCTCCTAAGTGCCATCTCGAGAGTAGCTTTCAGCCAGCTTTCGGTGGTCCCGCAGTCAAACCTCTGGCCATTATACATAAGACCCCAGACAGGCTCCTCCCTGGAAAGGGATCGGATGGCGTCCGTCAGCTGGATCTCTCCGCCTGCACCCCTTCGGGAGGCTTTCAGGTGCCGGAATATCTCCGGGGACAGCACGTACCTTCCCATGACCGCGTAACGGCTTGGTTCCGTCCCCTTCTCCGGCTTTTCGACCAGATCATCAACGCGGAACAATCCTTCTTCAACCATTGTCCCCCTGATAATGCCGTACCTGGATGTGTCCCTTTCGGGAACTTCCTCCAGGGCTATCACTGACCCTCCCTTCCTCAAGTGGGTACTTATCAGCTGCCCGAGAACGGGGGGTTGTTCCGGGGAAGCCAACATTACATCATCGGGCAGGATAACGCCGAAGTATCCTCCCCTGCAGAACGACTCGCCGCAAAGTACTGCGTGGCCAAGCCCCAGGGGTTCGGACTGGCGGACGTAGGCAAAGTCCGCCATTTCGCTCACCGCTTTTACCATTTCTGCCAATTCGGGTTTCCCTTTATCATAAAGCATCTGCTCAAGTTCAACGGACCTGTCGAAATAATCTTCTATAGCCCTTTTGCCCCTCCCGGTCACAAAGACTATCTCCCTGCATCCTGACCTGACAGCCTCCTCCACACCGTAATGGATGAGCGGCCTGTCAATAAGGGGGAGCATCTCCTTGGGTATTTCTTTTGTGGCAGGAAGGAACCTGGTTCCCATTCCGGCGACCGGGAAAAGACATTTCTGGACCGGTGGCCTCTCCATCAGGCATTCACCCCCCGTTTGGGGTCATCGGATTGGAATTGGCTTTCATTCGTTATTGCGTTGAAAAGATTTTCCGAAACGGCGCCAAGGGAGGCAAAGTCCCTGGCCTCCACGAGCACTCTCACAAGAGGCTCTGTTCCTGAAGGACGCACAAGGATCCGGCCTGAATCTCCAAGTTCCCTGGAGGCCCTTTCCATGGCATGCTTCACACCTGGCCTGTCAAGGAAACCTTCCTTGTCGAAGCAATGGAAGTTCCTGAGGATCTGGGGGTATCTCCCGAACCTGTCCACAAGGGTATCGATATCCTCACCCAGCCTTGAACAGGCGGTCAGGAAAAGAAATGCCGAACAGAGACCGTCCCCGGTAGAATAGAATTCGCTGGCAATAATATGTCCCGACTGTTCCCCGCCCAGCCTGGAGCCGGTAGATCGCATGGCATCAAGAACATACCTGTCACCGACAGGACATCTTGAAACATGGATGTCCTCTTTTGCAAGGTGTTCTTCAAGGGCCTGGTTGCTCATAACCGTCGCCACAACCCCTGCACCCAGGCGCCCCTCTCTTGCCAGCCATCTTCCGATCACCCATAGCATGATGTCACCATCAATGACCCTGCCTTTGGAGTCCATGAAAAGGACCCTGTCGGCATCGCCATCAAGAGCCATCCCGACCTGGTGGCCTTCCTCAAGCAGCCTTGAAGAGAGGTTCTCCAGATGTATCACACCGCAGCCGTCATTTATGTTGCACTTTTCGGGACTGTCGGCAATGATCAGGGATCTTTCGAAACGCTCCCTGAAGATCATGCCGGCGACCTCTGAAGCGGCACCGTTCGCGCAATCAACTACTATTGACAGATCCGGGGCAACCTCCAGGCAACAGGTATTTCTGACCCATTCCGAATAGGACAGAAGCACCTCAGGTCTTGGAATAACAGTGCCGATCGATGAACCTGTAGGCCTCCATTCATCGAAGACCACGTCTGCCAGGTATTCCTCGATCTGGACCTCATCTTCATCCCTCAGTTTGCAGCCGTCCCTTCCGAGAAACTTTATCCCGTTATATTCAAAAGGGTTATGGGATGCACTGACCACGGCTCCGCCGTCGCAGGCAAGCTGCTTGACTGCGAAGCTCACGCCCGGGGTGGGGATCACACCAAGGGAGACCACGTCTGCCCCGGCAGACAGCAATCCGGAAACAAGGGCGGTCTCGATCATAGGGCCGGACCTTCTCGTATCCCTGCCCAAAGCTATTATTGGCCTGGAAATACCTCGTTCGATCAGGAAAAGGACATAAGACCTGCCGAGGCGGAGAGCCATCTCGGGAGTCATCATGCCCCGGTTGGCAACATCCCTCACCCCGTCGGTACCAAACAGACACCTGCTTAAAACGTCAGGTTCAGACATCAATTCACCTCATCCCATTAATTAACAGGATACTATTCTGTAAGCGCAAATACCGTCACGTTTGCCGGCTCCACTCCCGAAAGGGTGAGCCCCCTGAATTTGATGTTGACCTTGACAGGAACGGTTATCTTCTGCGACACAAGGTTGGTTACATCCACGACGACCTCAACGGGGCTCCCGCTGCTCTCGGCGGCGTCCAGGTCAGAAGGGGCACCCTCCAGGTATACGCTTACCTCGGACGGTTCCACTCTCCATCCTGGATAGATGCTCCTGCCTGTAAGACGGACAGGGATCCTGGCGTAAAGGCGGGATTCGATCCTTTCTGCAAGAAGCAGCCTCACCCTTACGGAGGTATCCTGAACTATCTGAACGTCCTCAGCCGGGTTTTCCAGGGGTACCACCCTGGTGGTATCGCCGGAAAGCCCGGAAACATTCAAAGGCTCCAGAAAAACCTGGTCTATCCGGTCAATGGATTCAAGAGGGCCCTGTATCATAACTTCCGGAGGATCGACAGCCACAGCCTCGATCTGGAAATTCCTGTCGGGTTCACCCCTGAGTTCGACCCTCACGGGAACAGTCCTTCTTGGGAACCCCCTCACCAGCCTGAACGAATAGACCGCATCCCCCGGCTCGATCATGAACGGGGCGCCCTGGTCCCTTTCCGGGGAAGACACCACCGGGAGCGTAAGATCCTTCTCCTCCAGGATCTGTTCAAGGGTCGGGGTTATCCAGACATTCTCGATCCCGGAGAGAAGGTTTTCAGGACCTTTTACAAGGACTTCCGAAGGGTTCACAGCAAAACCCTCTATCCTGTACCCCGGCGGCAGGTCGTCGGGCATTTTCACCCTGACGGGGAGCAGCCTCGCTCCCATCCGGGTCAGTTCCAGGTCTACAAAAGGAGGAGAGACCTCAACCAGCCTTATCCCCGACGGAAGAATTGCCTGGATTGGTCTCCTGTGAAGACCGGGCTCGAGCCCCTTGAGGTCTACCTGCGAAGCTATCGCCCCGGTAAGGGAAAAGGCCGTCTCCCTCGTCCCTGAAACCTGAATATCCACCTCCCGGACAGTTGTGGATATGGACATGTCCGCAGGTACGTTCAGGAATTCCAGCGGAACTGAAACGGTCCTTACTATTTCTGTCCCGCGTTCTGCCGCGATATAATACCAGACCAGCACTGCCACGATAAGGGATATTACTTTCAGGGTAGTCCTCGAGGAAAGAAGACGGTCAATTGACTTCATCATTTTCCCCGCCACCTCCCGGGAACATCGAACCCAGCCTCTCCTTCACTCCGTCCAGTGTTGAACCCGGGGCCGAAGTATGGGCAAAATAATGCATCAGGAGTCTTCTTATCTGCCCTTCCTTTAGCTCCCTGGAAAGGTGTCCGTTAATGGCCAGGGCTATCTCTCCCCGCTCCTCCGAGACCACCAGGGCCATTGCATCGGAAACTTCCGTAACACCGAGGGCCGCCCTGTGTCTTGTGCCTATCCACCTCGAAAGGTTGCTGTTCTCGGTTAGCGGCAAATAGCAGGAGGCGGCGATAAGCTGCTGCCTGTCAAGGATGACCGCTCCGTCATGAAGGGGGTTGCCGGGCCAGAACAGGGAA
>CAZAMZ010000151.1:0-4714 GCA_964486375.1 uncultured Synergistaceae bacterium
GTCCCGAGGCAGAGAGACTTGTCAAGGGGCTGGGCGCATCAGCCCCATCCTCGGTGAGCCGGAAGACCTCTTTCCTGGTGAGCGGCGCCGACCCCGGCAGCAAGCTTGCCAGGGCGATCTCCCTGGGTGTGAATGTAATAGACGAAAGCTCCTTCCTGGAATTGATCGAAAAAGCCAGGATGGGGGAAAGACCGGAGGGTGTCTAGCCAGATGGAGATCGACAGGAAAGTTGTGGAGCATGTGGCCGCTCTGGCCCGGCTGGAAATTGAACCTGAAAAGATTGAACCGATGGTACATTTCTTCCGTGATATTATTGGTCACTTCCGTATCCTGGAAAAATGCGACACCTCCCTGGTGGATCCCCTTCTGGATACGGGGGGAACAGCCTGCCCGTTGAGGTCGGACGCCCCCTTGTTATGGCAGGATATCCAGGAGGCTCTGGATTCAGCCCCCCTGAGGGATGGGCGTTTCTTCAAAGTGCCTGCCATCGAGGGTGATGAGGCCAGCCATGAAGTATGACGAACTGGATGCTTCCCGGATCGCTACTGCCGTCGTAAAAAAGGAATTGTCCGCCGTCGACGTCGTTATGTCGTCGCTTGAGAGGATAAGATTCATGGAACCGCAGATCAACGCCCTGATAACCCTTATGGAGGATCAGGCGCTGGAAAGGGCTGCCCTTGTCGACCGGAAGGTGGCTTCCGGGAGGGATCCCGGCCCACTGGCGGGCGTGCCCGTGGTGATCAAGGACAATATGTGCACCCATGGGGTCAGGACGACCTGCGGGAGCCGGATCCTTGAGGAATGGGTCCCACCCTACGATGCTTCCGTTGTTGAATACCTTCAGCGTGCAGGTGCGGTGATAATCGGGAAATCCAACATGGACGAGTTCGCCATGGGGAGCTCCACGGAACATTCCGCCTTTGGCCCCACCTCCAATCCCAGGGATATTTTGAGAGTCCCAGGGGGGAGCTCCGGTGGAAGCGCCGCTTCAGTGGCAGCCGGGTACGTGCCTCTGGCCCTGGGGAGCGACACCGGGGGTTCGATACGTCAACCGGCTGCATTCTGCGGTGTTCACGGGCTGAAACCCACCTATGGCCTGGTAAGCAGATGGGGGCTGGTTGCCTTTGCCTCTTCCCTGGACCAGATCGGCCCCTTCTCAAGGAGCGTTGCAGATATTGCCGTAGCCATGGATGTTATCGCCGCCCCGGATCCCCGCGATACCACATGTAGTCCGCGAGAGAGGCCATCCTTCAGGAACCTGGCGAAAAACCCCTCCCTGAAGGGAATGCGGGTCGGTGTGGTCAGGGAGTTCCTTGGCGATTCCCTCCATCCGGACCTGAGGAAGGCCATAAGCGAGACGGAGTCCTTTCTTGCCTCTTCGGGTTGCGGTATCGTGGATATATCTCTTGCGGAATCGGAATCGTTCGGACTTGCCTGTTACTACATAATCGCACCGGCCGAGGCCAGTTCCAACCTGGCAAGGTTTGACGGAGTAAGGTATGGGCTCAGGGAGGATGCCGAAAATCTTGTTCTCCAGTACACCAGGACAAGGGGTTCAGGTTTCGGCGAAGAGGTAAAAAGAAGGATACTTACGGGCACCTTTGCCTTAAGTTCCGGTTATTACGATGCATACTACCTCACTGCGCTCAAGGTGAGAAAAAGGATCTCCGATGAATTCGAAAGGGCTTTTTCATCGGCGGATATTATCCTTATGCCGGCGACTCCTTCTCTTCCTTTCAGGAAGGGGGAACTGGTGGACGATCCGATAAGCATGTATATGAGCGACGTTTTTACTCTCCCGGTCAACCTGGCCGGCTTGCCGGGAATGACCGTTTATGCAGGTCATAACGCCGAGGGACTTCCCTTGAGCATTCAGATCGTGGCTCCCCGTTGGGAAGACGGACGCCTTATCAGGTGCGCTTCCGTCCTTGAACAGTACTTCGGGTGCCCTTCATCGGCGATGGGGAGTGTTTCCTGATGGCCAGGCCCTATGAAACGGTGATCGGGCTTGAAGTTCACGTTCAGCTGGCAACGGAGACAAAACTCTTCTGTTCCTGCCCCACCTCATACATAGGAAAAGAACCCAACAGTATGGTCTGCCCTGTCTGCCTCGGGCTTCCGGGAACGCTTCCCTGGCTTAACGGGAGGGCCGTTGAACTCGGCATAAGGGCCGCCCTTGCGATGGGGTGCTCAATAAACGTGACTTCCAGGTTCCATCGGAAGAACTACTTCTACCCCGATCTTCCCAAGGCTTTCCAGATAAGCCAGTACGATCTTCCCCTTGCCCTTCGAGGTTCCATTCCCATATACGTGGGGGGGATAAAAAAGACCATAGGCATTACAAGGCTTCACCTGGAAGAGGATGCCGGCAAGCTCGTTCACGGGACATCCGATGGAAGGCTGTCAGGCACTTCCTTCTCTCTGGTGGATTACAACCGCGCAGGGATACCCCTTGCCGAGATAGTGTCCGATCCGGACCTCTCCTCCCCGGAAGAAGCCAGGGAGTATGTCCTGTCCATCAGGAGGCTTGTCAGGTACCTTGGCGTTTCCGATGGAGACATGGAGTCCGGTTCCCTTAGGGTTGACGCAAATATCTCACAGAAGTGCCCCGACGGCCGATGGGGCAACAGGGTTGAGATCAAGAACCTCAATTCCGTCAGGGCGATGGAAAGGGCACTCGAATACGAGACCATCCGCCAGAGGGAGGTTCTTGGCTGTGGCGGCGCATTGATACAGGAGACGCGACATTGGGATGACCTGGAAGGTGTTACCAGGTCAACCAGGGGAAAGGAAGAAGCTCATGATTACAGGTATTTCCCGGAACCCGATATCCCAACCATCGTTGTTGATGAAACTCTGGTAAGAAAACTGGAAAAGGAACTCCCGGAACTTCCCTGGATCAAGAGGGAACGATTCGAAATGGAATGGGGTCTGGATCCGCTGGATTCTGCAGCGCTTTCGGAACGGCTGGATATTGCGGAATTCCTTGAGAAAACCGTTGCTGCAGGAGCTGAGAGGGTGATTTCGGCAAACTGGGTGAGGACCGACGTAATGAGGATCCTGAAGGAGACAGGCCTGAAGGCCGACGAACTTCCTTTTGCCCCCGAGGCCCTGGGGGAACTCCTGGCCAGCGTAAGCAAAGGCTTGCTATCCAACACTGCCGCCAGGGATGTCCTGGATCAGATGAACAGGAAAGGCCTTGATGTGGCTGATGCCATGAAAGCCGCGGGGGTTGCCTCCGGGAGTCTTTCCAGGAGCGCTCTCGAGGGAGTTGTAAGAAAGGTCCTTGAAGGCAACCCGGTCGAGGCCGGAATGGTTATCTCCGGAGGTGATCCTTCGGGGAAGAAGAGAAAATTCCTCCAGGGCCTTGTAATGAGGGAAATACGCGGGCAAGCGCCTGTCGATGAGGTTTCCTCCATGATTGAAAAAATACTGGATGAAATGAAAGGTCACGATTGACCTTCATCAAAGCGAAAGATCATTGACGGTCAACCCCCTGCCACTTAAGATAATGCCTGCGTGAAAAGATTTTGCAATTTTGCCTGGTAATTTTCCGCAATTGAAGTGTCAGGAAAAGTATCATTAAATCAAGGAGGTATCTGTTTATGGCGACTCGCAATCCCGAAAACATCAGGACTGTGGCGCTGACAGGTCATGGCGGGTCGGGGAAGACCGCTCTGGCTGAAGCCATAGCCTTTGATACGGGTCTTACCACCAGGATGGGCAAGGTTGAGGACGGGAACACCGTCAGTGATTTTGGAAGCGAAGAGCAAAAACGCCAGATCTCCATCAATTCTTCTCTGCTCTCGCTGGAATACTCCGGGAAGCACATTTACATCATCGATTGCCCCGGTTACGCCGACTTTATCGGTGAACTGAGATCTTCCATGAGGGTGGTCGACTCTGCCCTGGTAGTAATAAGCGGAGTGCACGGGGTTGAGGTCCAGACCGAAAAGGCCTGGGAGTTCGGCGAAGACATGCAGACCCCCATGGCTTTCTACATCAGCAAGATGGAGAGGGAGAACGCGGATTTTGAAAGGACCCTCAAGGAGATCCAGGACTACCTTTCAGACAAGGCAGTCCCCCTTTACCTTCCGGTTGGCAAGGAGGCTTCTTTCAAGGGGGTTGTGGATGTTCTGAGACAGAAGGCCTTTATGTACAAGGGGGATGGAAGCAGGGACTTCACCGAGGCTGACATACCGGCCGAAATGGCCGATGAAGCCGCCTCTGCCCGGGAAATGCTTGTCGAAAGGGTTGTCGAGGCGGATGACGAACTGATGATGAGGTATCTTGACGGTGAGCAGCTCTCCCTGGAGGAGATCTTGCCTGCCCTCAGGAAATCGATCCTCTCCAGAACTCTTTTCCCGGTAATACCCGGCTCAAGCACCTCAAATGTCGGTGTTTGCCAGCTCCTGGACGCCATAGCGGATTCTTTCCCCAACCCCCTGGAGATGGAGCCGAGGAGAGCCCTGAAGAAGGATTCCGAGATGACGGTATCTCCGGATCCCTCGGGCAAATTTTCGGCCTTTTGCTTCAAGGTCATGGTCGACCCCTACGTGGGCAAACTCTCCTTCATCAGGGTGTTCTCCGGCACCGCTTCAAGCGAGAACCCGATCTACAATGTATCAAAAGGAGAGGACGAGCGGGTCAGCGCATTCAAACTCATGCGGGGCAAGGATTCAGTTGATTCCAGGGATGTCGTTGTCGGCGATAT
>CAZAMZ010000152.1:0-4664 GCA_964486375.1 uncultured Synergistaceae bacterium
CCAATTGTTACCATGGAAGGATCAAACATGTATCGGTAATAGGGATAAACATACTTTAATGATTCCTGTTCGACAGCGACGTTACTTGAGCAAAATAATGATCTATAAAAATGTGCAACCGGTTTGCAAATAGACTGTTGACTGATAAAATTTGTCTGAATAGCGACGGCTAATAAGTTGAGGAAGTAAATGTAGCGTTTCCAATATGGAAGTTCTGTCATGTCTTTGATCAATGGGGTTGAGGATTTTTGGTGAGATCTGTTCAGCCCTTTTTTGGGGAGGTGTTGATGTGCTTAAAGAGAAAACAAGGGTAATGACAGCAAATGATATGTATAGGATCCTGAGAAGGATGTCTCATGAGATCATCGAAAAAAACCGGAGCCTGGATTACATGATCCTGGTAGGGATACAAAGAAGGGGTGTCTATCTGGCCAACAGAATAAGAGACATTCTTTTGACCATCGAACCAACCAAAGTTCCTACTGGTGTGCTTGATATTACTTTGTACCGGGATGACCTAACACTTCTGCACAACCAGCCGGTGGTTCACAGCACGTGGTTGCCTGATGAGGTGAACAACAGAAAAATACTGCTGGTAGACGATGTTCTTTACACCGGCAGGACCATTCGTGCTGCTCTTGATGCGCTCATGGACCTTGGAAGGCCCTCATGTGTCCAGCTTGCGGTGCTGGTCGACAGGGGCCACAGGGAACTGCCCATACATCCGGATTTTGTCGGCAGAACAGTTCCGACTTCCCGCAGTGAAGTCGTAGAGGTAAGGGTTAACGAACTGGACGGCAAAGATGAAGTGGTCATCTGTGAAAGGGAGGATTCCTGATCCATGGAATGGAAACATCGTCACGTCCTTGATCTTGACACATGGAACAGGGCCGATCTTCAGTTCATTCTGGAACAGAGCCGATCAATGGATGAATTGCTTGACAGGCCCATAAAAAAAGTCCCCGCCCTCAGGGGTAAACTTGTGGTGAACCTTTTCTTCGAAGCATCCACCCGAACAAGGGTTTCCTTTGAACTGGCCGAAAAATTCCTGAGCGCCGATGTCGTCAACTGGACCACATCCGGATCGAGCACTGGCAAGGGGGAGACGCTGAGGGATACTGCCTGGACCCTGGAGGCCATGGGGGCAGATGCTGTAGTGATAAGGCATGGAGCAGTAGGTGCTGCCGACTACCTGGCAAGAAAACTAAGGAAAAGCGCAGTATTCAACGGTGGTGACGGGGCTCATGCCCATCCGACCCAGGCTTTGCTCGACCTTTATACAGCATGGAAAAAACTTGGTGACCTTGAGGGCAGAAAAATGGCAATGATCGGTGACGTCCTTCACAGCAGGGTTGCCCGGAGCGATATTATTGCTTTCAGCCGCATGGGGGTCAATGTTGAGGTTTCCGGGCCGATGACCTTGATGCCCCGGAATATTCCGGCACTGGGGGCAAAATACAGGGAAGACCCCCGAGAGGCTGTCAGCGGGGCTGATATCGTATATCTGTTGAGGATCCAGAGGGAGAGGCAGGAGGAAGGCATGTTCCCCTCCATAGACGAATATCACCAGCTTTTCGGGGCCGATGACGAACTTCTGAAGTTCGCCGGGCCAGGGGCCCTCGTTATGCATCCAGGTCCGATCAATCGTGGAGTAGAGATATCCAGTGCTGTAGCCGATGGCACTCAAAGCATGATACTCGGGCAGGTAAGGAGTGGGGTTGCCATGAGAATGGCGCTTCTTTTCGTATGCCTCGGAGGTGCGAACCAGTGAGGACACTTCTTCGCAATGCGATCCTTTTCAATGGTTCCTTTATGGGTAACAATCCTACAGATATCCTGATCGCTGACGGCAAGATCGAAAAGATCGGATCCGGTTCAGGCACAGGTGGCATTAATGCCGATCATTCCATGGATCTTCAAGGGCTTGTCCTCTGCCCCGGTTTTATAGACCTTCACTGTCATCTCCGTGATCCAGGTCAAGAATGGAGGGAGGATATAGTTACGGGTTCTCTTGCGGGGGCTTCTGGTGGATTTACAACTATTGTCTGTATGCCCAATACGGATCCACCCATCGACAGCCCTGCACTGGTCAGCTATATCCTCGAAAAAAGCGCCCACTGTAAAGGATCAAGGGTACTGCCGGCTGGATGTGTAAGCAGGGACCGCAAAGGAAAGACCCTGGCGGAAATGGGCAAAATGGCTATTGCCGGAGCAGTGCTTTTCACCGATGATGGAAGCCCCGTCGGTGATCCCAATCTTCTGAGACTGGCCCTTCAGTACAGTGCAAGGCTGGGAGTAAGGATCATGGAGCACCCTGAGGAAAGATCCCTTACCTTGGGAGCCCAGGTCAACGAGGGGATCTGTTCGACATTTTCGGGCCTCAAGGGCTGGCCACCGGCTGCAGAAGCCATGTATATCTCCAAAGGAGTCAGCCTGTGCAGGGACACAGGGGTGCCGATCCATTTTACACATGTCAGTACCAGTGAATCGATGGATGTATTAAGATCGGCAAAATCTTCGGGTCTTCCGGTAACCTGCGATGTGACGCCTCATCATCTTTCGCTTGTAGAAGGATCTGTAATCAGGAGCGGGTATGACGGGGTCTTCAAGGTGAACCCGCCACTGAGGAGCGTTTCCGATGCCGATTCTCTCTGGGAAGGAATTGCCGACGGTACCGTAGATGCAATTGCCACTGATCACGCACCCTATCATCTTGACGAAAAAGACCTTCCCTTCCAGGAAGCCTCTTTTGGAATTGCATCACTCGAATGCGCCTTTGCAGCGGTCTTCAGCGAATGGCAGCGTCGTGAAGAACCTTGCACGATGGGCAGACTGCTTTCTCTCTTTACATCAGGACCATCATCTATTCTACCCAAAGAATGGAGCAAGCTCGGCAAGATCGAGGAAGGTGGCCCGGCGGACCTTACGGTGATCGATCCTGACCTTGAACTTGAGGTCGATGCAAGAGAATGGAAGAGCAAGGCAAGGCTGACCCCATGGAACGGCAGGCGTCTGAAAGGATGGCCTGTCATGACGGTGAAGATGGGTGAAACAGTTCATATTATTGAAAAGAGCTTCAGAGGGAGAGGGGAATGACTCAAAAGAATCCCGGATCCCTGGCTGCAGCGTCTGACTTGAAAGGACGCCTGGTCCTTTCGGAAAGCATCGGCGGGAACTGCAGGCATATCCGTGTCGAGATAGATCGCGGGTGCGGTCTTTCTGAACCGGGGCAGTTTTTCATGATAAGGGAAAGCGGGGTCTATGATCCTCTTCTGGGACGTCCCCTGGCCCCGATCTCCTCGTCGCCGGAAAGCCTTGATTTTCTTTTCAGGATAGCAGGCAGGGGGACCAGGCACCTGGCAGCCCTGCCCGAGGGGGCAGAACTGGACCTGAGAGGTCCTTGCGGACGGGGATTCCCTGTCCCGCAGAAGGGCAGATTGATCCTTGTTTCGGGATCAGTGGGGATAGCACCCTTTCTTCATTCCTGGAGTCGTTACCGGGACCTGCGGAAGATAGAAGTGATCCTCGGGGTGCCAGGAACAGGATGGGGTGAATTCTCAGAATGGTGTTCCTCACGGATAACAGGCCTTCGCATAACATCTGACGATGGTACCCTTGGGAGAAAAGGCAACGCGGTGGAGGAAGCTCTTTCTCTGATCCAGCCCGGAGACGAGGTTTGGGGTTGCGGCCCCCATGAAATGCTCAAAAGCCTAGGAGTGCTTTTCAGTACGGGAAGTGACCGGATCATGGTCAGTCTGGAGAACAGGATGGCCTGCGGTATAGGTGGATGCCTGGGGTGTTCGATCCAGACCTTATCAGGGATGAAGAGGGTATGTGTCGATGGCCCGGTTTTCGAATGGCGGGAGGTATTCCCCTGTGCCTGACCTCAAGAACCTCCATCTGCAAGTCGGTGGTCTTTCAGTAGAATGCCCGGTAATAGTGGCTTCAGGGGTCTGGCCAATGGAACCTTCCCTGTGGCCCTCAAACACCCTTGAATGGACCGGAGCTCTATGCAGCAAGGGCCTCACCCTTAAACCCAGGGAAGGCAACCCGGGCAAGAGGATTTGTGAAAGTTATTCAGGGCTGCTGAACAGTATCGGCCTGGAAAACCCCGGAATAGATCATTTTGTCAGGAATGAACTCGTCGATCTTCAATACTGCAGCAAACCGGTAATAGTGAATGTCGCTTTTGAGAGCACCGGCGAACTGGCAGAAATGCTTGCAATATTGTCGCAACACACAAGTATGGTCGGAGCGGTTGAATTGAACGTATCATGTCCCAACGTGTCCAGAGGAGGAATGACATGGTGCATGGACCGGGGAAGCCTTGAAGAAGCTGTCTCTGTAGCCAGAAAGACATGGCAGGGGCCTTTGTGGGTTAAATTGACCCCACAAACAACCGATATCGGTGATCTTTCCAGGGCCTGCCAGCATTGCGGTGCCCAGGCCGTGGTCGTTGCCAACACCTGGCTGGGAATGGCGATCGACAACAATGAAGAGAAACCCTTTTTCGAAAGGGTATTTGCGGGTTTGTCCGGCCCTGCCGTTTTCCCCCTCTCCCTGAGAGCAGTCTGGGAGGCCGCAGGGGCAGTTGACATCCCTGTTATTGGCTGCGGAGGTATAACCAGGCCTGATGATGCCCTTTCAATGATCCTTGCAGGTGC
>CAZAMZ010000153.1:0-4650 GCA_964486375.1 uncultured Synergistaceae bacterium
ACGCCGACCCTGTCGGCGACCTTGCTCGCTACAACTATGCCTTCAGATCCCTTCAATTCCCTGATAATGTGCCTTATGGATTCTACCTCTGAGTAGGAAAGGGCTCTCATTGCCATCTGGACTACCAGGCGCTCCCTGGCCCTGTCCTCTATGGTCCTCGCCCTTGCGTGGAGGATCTCAAGTCCCACGACCGTCGCAAGGTATTCACCCAGCACCAGGTCCCGGTTGTCGAAGGGGTGCCCGAATCGGGCCAGGATAAGGGTTCCGAGCCTCTCGCCCGCCCCGTGGATCGGGACGTAGACCACGTGTTTGTTTGAATATGTGCAAGGTTGGTCGGAGTAGGCACAGAGTCCGTGGTCCGTATGGTTGAGCTCGGATTCATGGTACTGGTTGACCTTCTCGACGTACCCTTCGGGCATGCAGCCCGTTTCCAGGAGTTCAGACATCAAAGGACAGTTGTATTCGCTGACCCAGGAATAGCCGAGTATCATTCCCTCCCTGTCTATCATGTAGACGTTGGCGGCGGAAAGCTCGCACAGAAGCCTGGCAAGCCTCTGGTAGTCTGGCGAACCCGGGTCTTTGCGGCTCTGGAGGACCCTGTTGACAGCCCTCGTTTTTTCAAGAAGATCCTGCATTGCCGAAGGGTTTAATATCTTGGCCCTTGATTCGATCAATTCCTTTGGAGTATTCATTACCAAACCCGATCCCTCCTGATGGGCGCGAGCGCCGTTTTCTGTGTCGAACGTCAGAGAAGGTACTTCCTGACATCAGTATCGGAAACAAGAACCTCGAGTTTCTCCTTCACCTTGAGATCGTCCACTGTAACCTCATGGCCCGACAGTTCCGGCGCATCGAACTGGATCTCCTCGAGGAGATTCTCCATCATAGTGTGAAGTCTTCTTGCCCCTATGTCCTCGGTCTCCCTGTTCATCCTGGCTGCGAGGTTGGCGATCTCCCTGACGGCACCCTGGGTAAACGAAAGAGCGACGTTCTCGGTGGACAAGAGTGCCTTGTACTGGTCGACAAGACTGTGCTCCGGTTCAACCAGGATCCTTGCAAGATCTTCCTCCGATAGCGGGTCAAGTTCCACCCTGAGCGGCAGCCTGCCCTGGAGTTCCGGGACAAGGTCCGATGGCTTCATCTTGTGAAAGGCTCCTGCGGCGATGAAAAGGATGTGGTCCGTGCGGACCGGACCGTACCTGGTGTTTACAGTACAGCCCTCCACGATCGGGAGCAGGTCCCTCTGGACCCCTTCACGGCTTACATCGGGACCTGAATGGCCGCTTCCGGCGGAGGCTACCTTGTCCAGTTCGTCGATAAATACAATGCCTTCTTCCTGGGCTTTCCTAAGGCCTTCCTGGGCAGCAGCTTCATGATCCACCAGTTTCTCTGCCTCTTCGGCCTCGAGAATGCCCCTGGCGATCTCCACCGTCACGAGGCGGCGTTTTTTCTTCTTGGGGAAGATCCCGCTTAGCATCTCCCCTATGTTTATCCCCATTTCCTCCATGCCGGGGCCGCCCATTACGGGGATGCCCAACTGGGCACTTTCGCTGACCTCTATCTCGATCTCCCGACCTTCAAGTTTGCCCTCGTCCAGCATGCGGCCGAGCCTTTCCCTGGTCGAGAGGCGCTGCCTTTCGGCCCGTTCTTCATCCTCGGTAGGGGGCCTTTCCTCTTTCTGGGGCTGACCGGAAAAAATATGCATAAAATCCGATACCTTCTCCTGGACCTTCCTGGGCGGAATAAGGGCGTCAAGGATCCTTTCCCTGGCCCGGGAGGAGGCTTCCCCGCGGACTTCCTCTATCTTGCGGTGCTTCACCATCTGTACGGATCTCTCGACCAGGTCCCTGATCATCGACTCAACATCCCTGCCGACGTAACCCACCTCGGTAAACTTCGTGGCCTCTACCTTTATGAAGGGCGCACTGACAAGCTGGGAAAGCCTGCGAGCTATTTCTGTCTTTCCTACTCCAGTGGGCCCTACCATAAGAATATTCTTTGGGGCAATCTCCCTTGCAATCTCCTCAGGAAGACCCAACCGCCTGATCCTGTTCCTCAGGGCCACCGCGACAGCCCTCTTGGCCTTTCCCTGGCCTACTATGTAACGGTCCAGGTAGGAAACGATAGCCCTTGGGGTCAGGGATTCATTTCTTGTATCAGTCAATCCTCGAGCACCTCCAGCGTTATGGAATCGTTGGTATAAATGCAGATCTTTGAGGCTATGGAAAGGGACCTTCTGGCTATCTCATCGGCCCTGTCTCCGGAGGATTCCAGGAAAGCCCTCGCCGCTGCCAGGGCGTAGCCGGCTCCCGACCCTATGGCACAGGCCTGCCCCTCCGGTTCCAGGATATCTCCAGCCCCGCTGAGCAGAAGCGTGGAGTTCCTGTCAGCAACAAGCATCATGGCCTCAAGTCTTCTCAGTACCCTGTCGGTCCTCCAGTCCTTGACCAGTTCGGTCGCCGATCTGACAAGGTTCCCGTTATGCTCTGAAAGTCTTTTTTCAAATCGCTCCAGAAGGGTCATTGCGTCGGCAGTGCCCCCGGCAAATCCCGTCAGGACCTTGCCATCGTAAAGCCGCCTGACCTTTCTTGCCCCTTCCTTGATTACCTGGTCTCCGAGGGTGACCTGGCCGTCCCCGGCCATTGCCACCACGTTATCCTTCCGTATGCAGAGAATCGTCGTTCCCTTCATCTTCAGCACCACCACTTCCGGCCCTGGGGTGGGCCAAAGAATAGCTCCGTCTTAACTGTTCAGCCGTGACCTTGAGGTATTTCTGCGTCGTGACGAGGCTCTCGTGTCCCAGAAGTTCCTGGAGCACCCTCAGGTTCGCTCCACCCTCAAGCATGTGGGTAGCAAAACTGTGACGGAGAACATGAGGCGTCACTCCGGGAAGCCCCACCCTTGCTGCAGCCTTTTTAACCGTCCTGTGGAGGGTTCTCACGGTGATATGCCCTCCTCCGCTTCCCGGAAAAACGAAGTCGGATACGACAGGGCACGATGCCTTCCAGTCACGTAGTGCGCGAACCGCGAACCTGCCCATGGGGACAAGGCGTTCCTTTTCACCCTTGCCCATCACCCTGATCCATCGCTCGTCAAGATCTACCTGGTCCCATCTCAGTGAAGCCGTTTCTGCGACCCTGAGACCGGAACCATACATCAGCTCCATCGCGGCCATATCCCTTGCAGCCTCTGCACCCGCGGGCCCGTTATCAAGAAGCATTTCCATCTCCTCGCGGGGAATTGCGCGGGGCAGTTTCGCAGGAAGTTTGGGCCCGCGGATCCCCTCGGCAGGATTCGCGTTCAGTTCGCCCCGCTCCATGAGGAAACGCAGCCAACTCCTGATGGCCGATAATTTCCGGGCGGCGGAGGTCCTGGCGTAACCGTAACCCACAACATCCCTCAGAAAGCCCCTGATATGCGAGGACTCCACCGAACGCGGGGACTCGACTCCCATCGCGGCAAGGTAATCGGCGAACTGGGACAGGTCCACGGAATAGTTAAGGGTCGTGTGGTCGGATCCGCCCCTCCCCGAGCGCAGATCTTGCAGGAAAATATCGATCGATGCATTAACGGCACCTTCGGACATGGCAAACATTGTAGCACTTTGAAGGTGATTAATCATAATTTTCAGAAGATATCTGTTTGGTCGGAATATTTTTCAAAAGGGTGGGTAATTGTTCCAGAAATGTCTTTATGGCAACGGACGATCTGAGAGCATGCCTTTCGCACCTCTCGGTCTTCTTCCTGATCTTTTCTCCAAGGGGCGGAAATAGGCCCAGGTTGGCGTTCATGGGCTGGAAGGATCTTGGGACGGGATCCGAAAGATGAGAGAGGAGGGAACCTATGGCTGTCTCCCTCGGCCAGGTCGGGAACTCCAGCCCGGAAACCAGCGCCGCGGCATTCAGGGCTGCGACCAGGCCCATGGCTGTGCTCTCCATGTAACCCTCAACTCCTGTGATCTGTCCTGCGAGGAAGATATCGTCATGCCCCCTGACCCGCAGGAAGGGGTCAAGAACCCTGGGAGCATTGACGTATAAGTTGCGGTGCATGACACCAAGCCTTGTGAACTCGGCGTTCGCCAGGGCCGGTATCATCCTGAAAACCCTCTCCTGTTCAGGCCATTTGAGGTTAGTCTGGAATCCGACCAGATTATAGAGGGTCCCTTCGCTGTTCTCCTGCCTGAGCTGTACCACTGCCCAGGGTTGTTTCCCCGTGGAAGGATCCTCAAGGCCAACGGGCCTCAGAGGACCGAAACGAAGGGTGTCGACCCCCCTTGAAGCTATTACCTCAACGGGGAGGCAGCCTTCAAAGTACCGGTCTTCCTTTTCGAAATCATGTCTGGGTGCCTTCTCGGCAGATGCCAGCGCCTTCTGGAATTCCTCGTATTCTTCCCGTGTCATGGGGCAGTTGATATAGTCGTCACCTGAGCCGTACCGGCTGCCGCGCCAGGCCCTTGTCATGTCTATGGATCCCGCGCTTACTACAGGCGAGACGGCATCGAAAAAGAACAGAAACCCTTCCCCGACCAGCTCAGCAATGCTCCGGGACAGGGATTCACTTGTCAGGGGGCCGGTAGCGATTATTGCAGGACCTTCGGGAATGCTTTCCAGTTCCCTCATTTCCGTCTCGACAAGGGGGTGGCGGGTCAGT